>NZ_JBVHVT010000002.1:26942-223224 GCF_055564695.1 Streptomyces sp. NPDC029014 | reverse complement strand
GGGAGGGGGGGGGGGGGGGGGGGGGGGGGAGGGGGGGGGGGAGGGGGGGGGAGGGGGGGGGGGGGGGGGGGGAAAAAAAAAAAAAAAAAAACCCCCCCCCCCCCCCCCCCCCCCCCCCCCCCCCCACCGCAGGTCGTCACCAGGGGCGGTCGTGGAGGGTCAGGGACGGCGCCGCCGACGCCGCATCTCGGCCACGATCGCGCGGGTCACCACCGGCGGGAGCAGGTCCTTCGCGAGCTTGCGCCACGGGGCGCCCGGCCGCGGACGGGCCACGGGCTGCCGCACCGGGGCGGGCGCCGGCGCGGGCGGGGCCGGCGGCTCGGGAGCGGGCCGCAGCGGCTTCGGGATCGCCGGCGGGACGGCCCCGTGGTCGCCGATGCGGACCAGCGGCTGGTCGGCCACCATCTCCACGCCGTGCCACAGGTCGGTCCGGCCCTCCAGCCACTCCAGCAGCGCCGTGCGGTACGGCTCCGGGTCGTCCCAGGTCGCGTACAGCTTCGACCCCGACACGGCGATCAGCCGGAGGCCGTCGACCGCCACCGCGCCCCACGCCGCGGCGGCGACGCCCGGGCAGTGCTCCGAGCGGTAGTCGTCGAAGACGACGAGGGCGCCCGGCGCGGCCACGACGCGGGAGGACGCGATGTCCTGGACGACGTGCTCGTACAGGTGGGAGGCGTCGATGTGGACGAACCGGCAGCTCGCCGGGCGCACCCGCTCGGCGACCACGAAGGTCGGGGCCTGGATGATCGTCGGCAGTTCCTCGTGGAACGCCAGGTAGTTCGTTTCGAAACCACGGCGGGTCAGCGTCGCGTACGAGCCCTGCATCTCCGCGAGGTTGGAGTCGTCCGGCGCCGGCGAGTCGAAGAGGTCGCAGACGGTGAACTCCTCGCCGTCCCGCAGGTACTGCCCGAGGAAGATCGCGCTCTTCCCCATGAACGCGCCGAGCTCCAAGAGGTCGCCCGGCTTCCCCCCGTCCCTGCTCTGGTGGGTCAGGAACCAGTCGAAGAGCGCCTGGTCACAGTCCGAGAACCACCCCTTGACCTCGCCGTACGCGGTGGGAGCGGGCAGGGCCGGCTCGCCGTCGGGGGTGGTGACGGGAGCTTGCGAAACGTGCGACACGGAGTACAGCCTCCAGTGGAACGGCATCTGATCAACGCTGATACCCGGCCGGGTAGCCAGACCATAAACCGCGGCATGCCCGGATGACGAGACTCCTGTGCAAGCCGATGAAATCCGCCGCCCCGACAGGCTGGTTTTACCCCTGTCTGTCTGATTTCACACCCCCGCCGGGCTGCGACTCTCCCGCACCGACACGAACACAACTCCCGCCCCCGGCCTGCGAGTACGCCCGCAGGCGTCCGGCCGCGCCTCCACGGCCGGCCACACACGTCCGGGGCGGCAGCATCGGCCTCGCCGGCGTTCGGGGCGGGGGTCCGGGCGGAGCCGCGTGCCCGGCGGATCCGGTCCCTCGCTGAGCGGGTCCCTCGCGGAGCGGGGCGGCGGTCAGGCCGGGTGGGTGCTGCGGCTGCTGCGGCGCAGGCGCAGGGCGGCGGCGTTGCGGACGCGCCGGGTGCGGGCCGAGCCCGCGAGCAGGGTGAGCGCCTCGTGCGAGGCCAGCAGCCGGACCGCGGTCCGCTGGCACCAGTCGGAGGCGGCGGTGAGCTCCGCCGCCGACCACGGCCCGCCGCGGCCGATCGCCCTGAGCAGGTTCCACTCGCGCAGCCTGCGCGCGGGGAAGGCGCGGTCGCCGAGGGCGCCGGCCATGGCCTCGGCCCAGGCGGGGAAGGCCGCGGCGTCCAGGAGTTGGGCGGCGCGGCGGTCCAGGTGCGTGACCACCGCACTCTCGGCCATCACCAGGTCGGGATCGCGCAGGACCGCGGCCACGGCTTCGGCCTCGGCCACGGCCACGGCTTCGGCTTCGGCTTCGGCTTCGGCTTCGGCCACGGCTTCGGCCACGGGTTCAGCCGCCGGACCGGACGCAGACGCAGACGCGGCCCGCCCCGCGGGCGCGGGCACGGACCCGACCACCGGCGCCGGCAGAACCGGGGGCGAGGACTCCGCCGGTGGGACGGCGCGCGGCGCGGCGGCGGCTGCCGCTGCGGCCAGGGCTTCGAGGTGGCGGGCGTAGCGCCAGTGTTCGGGCGGCGCCGCCGTTTCGGCCGGGCGTATCAGGTCCTCTTGTGTCCCCATGGGGCCCATTCCACACGACCGGCGGGAGGAGCCGGTGCGCAGGGTGGCGCCGCGGGACCGTCACACCGTCGGCTCCGGGCCCGGCCCCGCGGCGCCCTCCTCCGGCAGCGGAGCCCCCGTCTCCAGCAGGGTCTTGAGGCTGGAGGCCAGCATCGGCCAGGCCTCACTGCACATGCCGATCAGCGTGCCGCCGGGCTCGAAGCCCTCGTGACGGATCGTCAACCGGGTGAGGGAGTCCCCGACGGGCTCGATCTCGTACGTCACCTTCGTCCGCGGCTGCGCGGACAGCTCCGCCCGCAGCTCCTCGTCGACGCCGACCGCGGCCGCCCACTCGGGCGTGAAGGTGTGCCAGGTGTACGCGAGCCTGCGGTCCGGCACACAGTCGAGGACCACCTGCTCCGGATCGCTGGTCCGGGTCCCGCGTTCCACCCACGCCATCTGCGAGCCGACCGCCCAGTCGGTCTCGAAGCTCAGGCCCCAGTACCGGCGGGTGAAGGCGGGGTCGGTGAGGGCCTCCCAGACGCGTGCGGGATCGGCCAGGAGGTAGACGGTATAGGTGATCACGCTGTCGCTCATGCCCCCATGCTGCGGGACCGGGGGCCGCGCACCCGGGATTTCCCCGGCGGCGGCCCGGCGGCAGCCCGTGGCGGCCGAAGGGGCGAGGGCGGGGGTGAGGGCGGGGGCGTGGTGCCCCGGGGGCGGGCGGGGCTGCGTATCGTTCCCATACCGGCCATTCCGGCTTATTACCTTGTTACACCAGCCCTGGTATGTTCGCCGCGCGGACTGGCGGAATGAAACCCTCTGGTCCGACCACGTGAAAAGGACCGGCCCCCGGCCGGGACAGAGGAGAGGCACGCACAGGCATGCGAGTGGCCGGCGCTTCCCGTCCGCGCGGCGAGGCGGGCGCGGGCCGCTCGACCGGTGTCGACGCCGTCCGCGGACTGGCCGTCCTCGGCATGTTCGCCGTGCACGTCGGGCCTGGCCCGCAGCCCGAGGGCGCCGGCTACCTGGTGGTCGCGGCGGACGGACGGGCGCCCGCCCTGTTCACCCTCCTCGCCGGGTTCTCCCTGGCCCTCGCCCAGCGCAGCGGCGACGGCCCTCCGGCGGAGACCCCCGGCAGCTGGGCGCAGCGGCACCGCGCGCTCCTGACGCGCTGCGCGGTACTGGCCGTGCTCGGCCTGGTACTGGCCGCGCTGTGGCCCGGGATCCTGGTCATCCTCACCTTCTTCGCCGTGTACTTCCTCGCCGCCGAACCCTTCACCCGGCTCACCACCCCGGTACTGACCGCCGTCGCCGGCACCTCCGTCATCGCGGGCCCCGTGCTGTCGTACGTGCTCGGCCCGGTCTTCGGGTACGCGGCCTCCGGGCGCGGCGCGGTCCCCGAGGTGTCCGCCCTGACCAGCTGGGACGGGCTCGGCCGGACACTGCTGGAGCTGCTGCTGACCGGCGCCTACCCGCTGGCCACCTACTTCCCCTACGTCCTGGTGGGGCTGGCCCTCGGCCGGCTGTGCGACCTGCGGGAACGCCGCTCCGCCGCACGCATGGCGGTCTGGGGCGCGGCCGCCGCGGCCGCCGGGTACGGCGCCGCCTGGCTGTGGGCCCGTCCCCTCGGCGGCCGGGACCGGCTGCTGTCGGTGATAGCGGAGCGGCACCCGGAGGCGGCCGGCGCCGCCGACCCCGTGGGCGCGGTGCTGGGCGGGCAGTTCGGGGCCATACCCAGCACCTCCTGGGAGTGGCTGCTGGTGGCGGACCCGTACAGCCAGACCCCGCTGGAGACGATCGGCAACGCGGGCGTGGGCTGCGCGCTCATCGGCCTGTTCGTGCTCGCCGCACAACGCCGGGCGGGCCTGCTGGTGCTGGGCCCGCTCGCGGCGCTCGGGGCGATGGCGCTCAGCGCATACGTCGCCCACGCGCTGGTGCTGGCCGGACCGGCCCACGGAGCCGGGTCCTGGACCGCGCTGGCCGCCTTCGCCGGTGTGTCCGTCGCCGCGGCCTGGGGCTGGCAGCGGGCCTGGGCGGACAGCCCGCTGCGCCGGGGCCCGCTGGAGCATGCGCTGCGGCTCGCCTCGCGGGGGCGCACGCCGGCGTGAGCCGCGGGTGCGGTTCACCCGTGCGCATGACGGCCCGTGGCTCGCCGAACCGCCCGTACGGCAAGCTGGACGCATGCAGCCGATGCAGCAGCCGCGCCGAGCAACTCCGCACCTCCCGTTGGTCCTTGCCGCCGTGATGCTGACCGCCGGGTGCGTGACCGTGCGGCCGCCCGCACCTCCGGCCCCGCCCGGACCGGAACCCGCCGCAGGAGGCCCGGCCCCGCAACCGACGATGGCCGCCCGCCCGTTGACGCCCCTCCCCACATCGACGACCGCGTCATCCTCCCCGACCTCCCCGACTCCCCCGCCGGCTGCCGAAACTGACGCTCCCGCGCCGCCCGGCGAACCGCCGTCCCGCCGGGCCGCCTCCCGGTCGACGTCCGAGTCCCCCGCCAAGGCCGCCTCCAAGTCCCAGTCCGCGTCAAAGTCCGCGTCAAAGTCGCGCGCGCGTCCGCCCGCGCAGCCGCGTCCCGGACCCGTCCCGGGCCGCAGCTATGACATGCGCCCCCTGTGCGAGGCGGCCAGGGGCACCGTCGCCCCCGAGATCGTCGCCCTGTGCGGTTGAGGAGCCGACTGCCGATGGACGACGTACGGGCGGCGCAGGGAGCGGACGCGGTGGACGGGATCGAGCCGCGGCGGCACGCGTGGCGGATCGACGCGGACGAGTACGCGCGGCACGAGCGCCGCCGGGGCCGGCGCCACGCGTACGACGAACTGTGCGGGCAACGGACCGCGCTGGTCGTGGTCGACATGGTGCGGTTCTTCGTCGCGGGGAACGGCTTCGGGCTGGGCGTCGTGCCGCAGGTGCGGGCCCTCGCGCACGGGACCCGGTCGGCGGGCGGCACCGTCGCCTGGGTGCTGCCGGCGGTCGCGGCGCGCCCCACCCGCTGGGCGGTGGACTTCTACGGGCCGGAGGTCGCCGAGCGCTACCGGCTCGCCGGCGGCGCCGGCACGGTGGCGGACCGGCTGTGGCCCGAGCTGGTGCCGGCGCCGGAGGATCCGGTGGTGGAGAAGAGCGCCGCGTCCGCGTTCTTCCCCGGGCGCTGTCCACTGCCCGAAGTGCTCGACGAGCGCGGTGTCGACACGGTCGTCGTGTGCGGGCTGGTCACCGACGTGTGCGTGGAGGCCACCGTGCGGGACGCGGCCACGCTCGGCCACCGCGTCGTCCTGGCGGCCGACGCGTGCGCGACGCGCAGCGACGCCGCCCACAACGCCACCCTGGCGACGGTCTACCGCAGCTTCGGCGACGTACGCCCGACCGCGGACGTCCTCGCCCTCCTCGCCGGCCGGCAGGCCTGACGCGGGCTGCCCGGACGGTCCGCGAAGGCGGATATTGGGTGGAGGGGGCCGGGCCGGATACCTACAGTGACCTGGCACCACGTCGTCGAGCAGGAGCCCCTCATGCGCACGCACTACCCCCGCACCCCGCACCTGCCGTGGTCGCCGGGGACGACGGCGGACGACGTGCGGGCCGCCGGACTCGCGGGGCTCGCCGGGCGCGAGGTCGTCGTGACCGAGAAGCTCGACGGGGAGAACACCACCCTGTACGCGGACGGCCTGCACGCCCGCTCCCTCGACTCCGGCCACCACCCCTCGCGCGCCTGGGTCAAGGGCCTGCAGGGCCGCATCGGCGCGGGCATACCCGCCGGCCGGCGCGTGTGCGGGGAGAACATGTACGCCCGGCACTCGATCGCCTACGAGGACCTCGACAGCTGGTTCTACGGGTTCTCCGTGTGGGACGGCGAGCACTGCCTCGGCTGGGACCGCACGGTGCGCTTCCTGCACGGTCTCGGGGTGCCGACCCCGCGCGTGCTGTGGCGGGGCGTCTTCGACGAGCGGGCGCTGCGCCGGCTGCGCATCGACACCGCCCGGCAGGAGGGCTACGTCGTACGGACGGCGGCCGGCTTCGACCGTGCCGACTTCGGGCGGTGCGTGGCCAAGTGGGTCCGCGGCGGGCACGTGCAGACCGACACGCACTGGATGTACGCCCCCGTCGTGCCGAACGGGCTCGGCCCGCAGGCCGCCCTGTGGGCGGTGCGGTCGGGCGCCGAACCGGACGTGGCCGGGCTGACGGCCGCCCTCGGCCTCCGGGGCGGGGCGGGAGGCGGGGCCGGGGCCGGGTCGGAGGCGGGGCCGGGTCCGGGTGCCGGTCCGGGTGCCGGTCCGGGTGCGGGTCCGGGTCCGGGTGGGACTGCGGCCGGGGTTGCGGCCGGGGTCGTGACCGTGGCTCCCGGTGGTGCCGGCGATGCGGTCGTCGACGAGGTGGCGGGGCGGCTCGACGCGCTGGGCCGCACCGGGGACGCCCGCCTGGCCGGCGTCCTCGCGGCCCTGCTGCACCGCACCCCGCGGGCCCGCATAGCCGCGCGGCTGGCGGCGGGGCCGCTCGGCATGCCACTCGCCCGCCGGGTCGCCGACCTGGTCGGGCTGTACCCGCGGCTGCGGCGGCCGTTCCCCGACGAGCTGCGCCGGGCCGGGCTGGTCCGGATGGCCTGCGCGGCCGACCTCGGGGTACTGCACGCGCTCGCCGCCGTCGGGACCGGGGCGTCCCGGGGCCCGGCGGACGACGCCGGGGCCGGGGCAGGGGCCGGGGCCGGGGCCGGGGAGTGCGTCGAGTGGTCCGCGCTGTACGCGCAGGAGGAGGGGTTGTTCGGCCCCGACCCCCTCGGCCCGCTGCGGGCCGGGGTGCGGACCGCCCTCGCCGACCTGGCGGACCGGGATCCGGACGCGGCGGACCGCTGCTGGGCCGAGGCCCTGGAGGCGTTCGCGCGCGGCCGGATCTCCACCGCCGAGGAGGCCGTGGCCGCGACCTGGCGCTGGCGGGACGGCGGCTACCCGAGGCTGGTGCAGCTGTGCGGGCCGTCGGGCAGTGGGAAGAGCACGTACGCCCGGAGCCTGCCGGGCGTGGCCGCGTACGTCAGCCTCGACGACCTGCGGGCCGCCCGGGGCTCCCGGACCGACCAGCGCGCCAACGCGGACGTGCTGCGCGAGGGGTTGGACCGGCTCGACGCGGCGCTGGCCGGCGGCGGCACCGTCGTCTGGGACGCCACCTCCCTCACCGCGCAGCAGCGGGGGCTGGCCGGCGCGGTCGCCGCCCGCCGCGACGCGCTGGTCACCCATGCGGTGGTGCTGGTGGACGAGGCGGAGCTGATGCGGCGCAACACCGTACGGCCCCACCCGGTGCCGCCCCAGGTGCTCGCCTCCCAGCTGCACCGGTTCAGCCCCCCGTATCCGGGGGACGGGCAGGCGCACCGCATCCGGTACATCGGCGCCGGCGGCACCGTCGAGGACACCGCCGGAACCCTCGGCACCACGGACGGGGACTGCTGATGCGCACCAGTGAGCAGCTGTACCACCAGGTCCGATGGGACCCCCGGTTCGACCCGGCGCGGTTCGTGCTCGGCCTGCACCAGCGCGGGGCCCCGCCGAAGCGGATCCCGCTGCCCGCGTTCGTGCCCGGCGGCGACATCCCCTGGCACCGGGTGCTGTTCGTCGAGGCGGACGGCGAGCTCGTCTGGGACCGGGCCAGCGGCCTCGACGTCATCGACTCCACCCGGGCCGGGCGGGTCCGCGCCCCGCGCCTGCTGCGGGCCCCGTTCTTCACCGCCCGCACCCCGCACGCCTGGGATCCCTCCGACGGGGGTTGGCGGCCCACCGATGCCCCGGTCGCGGGTGACGCTCGTCCTTCGGGTGACGGCCCGTCGTCGGGCGACGGTCCGCGGGCGGCTGCGGCTCCCGGGCGGGTGCGCCTGCTGACCTGGAACACCCTGTGGGACCGGTACGACGCCCCGCACATCGCCACCGACCGGCGCAGGCCGCTGCTGCTCGCCGCGCTCGAAGCCGCCGACGCCGACGTCATCGCGCTGCAGGAGGTCGAGCCCGAACTGCTCGGCATGCTGCTGGCGCAGCCCTGGGTGCGGGCCGGGTACACCCTCGGGACCGACCCGGCCGGCAAGGACGTCGCCGGGAGCGGGCTGCTCCTGCTCAGCCGGCTGCCGGTGGCGGAGGCCGGGGTGCACGAGCTGGGGCCGTACAAGGCCGTCACGGCGGTGACGGTGCACACGGCCGGCGGCCCGCTCGTCGTGGCCTGCGTCCACCTGACGAGCGATCACACCGAGAACAGTGCCGAGCGGCGCAGCAGCGAACTGGCCCGCCTCCGCGAGGGGTTCAACGGCATCGATGCCGACGTGGCGCTCCTCGGCGACTTCAACGACGGCCGCGGCGGGCCGGAAGGGCCCGCGGCCGTGCTCGGCATGCGGGACGCGTGGAGCGAGGTGCACGGGGTGCGGGACACCACCCCGACCTTCGACCCGGTGGCCAATCCCCTCGCCGCGGTGGGCTCGCTGTCGGGACGTCCCGGCCGGCTGGACCGCGTCCTGCTGCGGTCGGCGGGGGCCGAGGTGCGCCGGGCGGCGCTGACGGGGGACGCCCCGGCCGCCGACGGGCTGTTCGCCTCCGACCACTACGGGGTCCGGGCCGTGCTGGACTTCTCCGGGGAGAGCGGCCCGGCGGCAGGGGTGGGGGCCGGATCGGACGCCGCGGGTGCGGTGCTCGACGGAGCGGCGACCGCGCACACGGCCGTGGCATGGCTGCCGCCGCACCACGACGCCGTCGAAGGGCTGCGCCGGGAGAACGACCCGGCGGCCGACCGCTGGCCGGCGCACGTCAACCTGCTGTTCGGCTTCGTTCCCGAGTCCTCCTTCGAGGAGGCGCTGCCGCTGCTGGCCGAGGCGGCCGCGACGACGGCCCCGTTCGGGGTACTGCTGGCGGGCGTGCACAGCTTCGGGCTGCGGGAGGACGCCGTGCTCTGGCTGGACCCGGCCGCCGCCGGCGAGGCCCCCTGGCAGGAGCTGCGGCGGGAGCTGACCGCGCGGTTCCCCGGCTGCCGGGGCCGCGGCGAGGGGTACACCCCGCACCTGACGCTGGGGCGCAGCACGGATCCGCAGCGGGCGCTGGCGGAGTACGCGGCGCGGCTGGGCGGCGCCGGGGCGTCGTTCCCGGCCCGGGTCGGGGAGCTCGCGGTGCTCTCACGGCGCGGGGACGAGCCGATGCGGGTCCGGGCGGCGGTGGAGCTCGGTACGGGCACGGTGCGGTGGGTGCCCGAGGGGATCGGCCCGGAGTCGGGAACTGCTTCGGGGGCCGAAGACGCCTCCGGTGAACTCGGCCGCGACGTTGCCGCGCGCATCGCGCGAGCGCTGTCCGACGGGGTGGTCCACGTCGCCGGATCCCGCCGCATGGGCTGCGCCCTGCCCGGCGCGGACCTGGACCTGGTCGCGGCCCTGCCCGGCACGGTCGACCTCGCGGACGTACGGGCCCGGGTCGCGGCCGCCCTGCCGCGGGCCGCCGAGCGGATCCGGGAGGTGACGGGCGCCCGGGTGCCGGGGCTCCGGCTGCGCGTCGACGGGCTGGACGTGGACCTGGTGGTCGTCCCCACGGAGGCGGTGGATCCGTCGCGGGCCGTGGAGCGCCGGGCGGAGCTCGGCGAGGCGGCGGCGATCGCGCTGAGCGCGGTCAGCGATGCCGGTGCGGTACGCGGCTTCGTGGGCTCCGAGGGGCCCCGGCAGGCGGCGTTCGCGGAACTGGCCCGGCAGGTGAAGGCCTGGGCCCGGGTCCGTGGCCTGGACTCGGCGCCGTTCGGCGGGCTGCCGGGGCTGGCCTGGGCGGTGCTGGCGGCGCGGACGGTCCGCGAGGCCGCCGACCTGTCCCCGGCCGCCTTGCTCCGGGAGTTCTTCGGGACCTGGGCCGCCTGGGACTGGCGCACCCCGGTCGGCCTCTTTTCCGCGGTCCGCGGCCCGGCCGTGGACGACTCCGACCCGGTCACCGTCCTCACGCCTTCGGAGCCGGTCCGCAGCTGCACGGCCCAGGTGGGCGCCGGCCTGCGCGACCTGGTCGGGCAGGAGCTGTACCGGGCCTGGGAGCTGCTGGAGTCCGGCGCCGGCGACGGGCTGCTCGTGCCGCCGGCACTGCACCGCCGGCACGCAGCCTGGGCCGTGGTGAGCGTACGGGGCGACAGCCCGGGGGAGTTCGAGGAGTCGCTGGGCCGGGTCCGGGGACGAATGCGGGCCCTGCTCGGGGCGCTGGCCGAGGCCGGGGTCCGGGACGCGCACGCCTGGCCGCGGCCCTTTGCGGCCTCGTCCCGTGCGGCGGACTTCGCGATCGGGCTCGGCAGTCGGCCGCCGGACGCGGCCCGCCTCACGGCCGTGACGTCCCCTTGGTGCGCCGGCCTGCCGGGGGTCGAGGTCCTCCGGGCGCGCTGCGGTTCGGTACCCACCCTGCCCTGAGGCGGCGCCTCCGGCCGGGAGGGATGGTGTTCAGGGGCGGGGAGGGAGGATGGCGGCGGGCTCGCTCCGGGCGGCTCTGATCCTCCGGGCGGGTTTCAGCATGATCTGGCGAGGAACGCCTGGGCGTTTGCGCCCGGGAGGAGTCGCTTCCTGGGGTCGGAGGCGTGAAGCGCCGGAGTTTCCTGCGCCTGTGTCGTGATGGTCGGTCGAGCCGCTGCTGGTTCTCGATGTACTCCTTGATGACGCTCAGCGGTGCGCCACCGGCAGAGGCGGCGAAGTAGGGCGACCAGAAGTGTTCGCCCCACAGGTGCTTGTGGATGTGGTCGGGGAACTCCTGGCGGAGTCGGCGGGCAGACGCCCTTGAGGGAACCGACCAGACGGGACAGGGCCACCTTCGGCGGGTAGTGGACCGGAAGGTGGACGTGATCGCGTTCGCCGTTGAACTCGACCGGTTCGGTCTCGAAGTCGGCGCAGACGGCCCGCATGATCTCTGCGCAGCGTTCCAGGATCTCGCTGGTGAACGGGCCGCGCCGGTACGTGGGCGTGAAGACCGAATGAGCATGAAGGGTGTGGACAACTGAATCGAAGCCGATCGCGTTCCGGCCCAAGGCCGCGCAGCCGTATGACGACCGGTGTCTGTCGTGGCAGTACGACCAGCAGACCATCAGCATCTGGACCACCGCCGGCCGACTGAGGAACGTCCGCTTCGCCTGCTCGCCCGGCGCGCTCAAGACGTTGCGGGAGTACCGCAGGGGCGAGGCCGACCTGATCGCACGCGACGGTGTGTTCTACCTGGTCGCCGTATGCGAAATCCCCCAGGCCCCGCTGCACGGGGACCCGTCCGGGTTCGTCGGCGTCGACCTCGGGATCGTCAACATCGCCACCACGTCCACCGGCTACGGTGCTGCCGGGCGCGGCCTGAACCGGCACCGCGAGCGGCAGCTCGACCTGCGCAAGAAGCTCCAGGCCAAGGGCACCAAGTCCGCCAAGCGGCTGCTCAAGAAGCGGTCCCGCAAGGAAGCCCGGCACACCGCCAACGTCAACCACATCATCTCGAAGACCATCGTCACCACCGCTGAACGCACCGGCTGCGGTATCGCCCTCGAAGACCTCACGGGCATCCGCAGCCGGGTACGGCTCCGCAAGGACCAGCGGACCACCCTGCACTCGTGGAGCTTCCACCAGCTCGGCCGGTACATCGAGTACAAGGCCAAGCGGGCCGGAGTGCCGCTGGTGTACGTCGATCCTGCGTACACCAGCCAGCAATGCTCCGAGTGCGGCCACATCGACCGGAACAACCGCGTCGATCAAGCGACGTTCGCATGCCGGTCCTGCGGGACCCTCAAGCACGCGGACGACAACGCGTCCCACAACCTCGCCCGCGAGGGCCAGACCTCGTGGACAGCGGGGCGTGAGTCACGCGTCCCAGCCACCCCATAGAGGTGGCTCAGACGGAGGAGGCCACGCGACAACCAGCCGCGCCCCACCTCCAAACCCGGCCCTTCGAGACCGGGTCAAGTTGACAGGGTGATGATGATTTTGCCCGCGGTGTGGCCCTGTTGGTTCAGGGCGAAGGCTGCGGGGAGGTCCGAGAGGGGGAAGGTCTCGGCCACGGTGACCTTCAGGCTGCCGCTGTCGGCGAGGCGGCCCAGCTCGGCGAGGTCACTGCCGAGCGGCCGGACCCACATCCACTGGCCGCCCGCGCCCAGCACGGTGTGGTCGGCGATGGAGGCGTGGCGGCCGTCCGGCGCCAGGACCGCGGTGGTGACGTCCAGGACCCCGCCGACGAAGTCCGCGCCCACGGTGATGCCGTCGGGGGCGAGCCCGCGGATCCGGTCCACCAGGCCCTCCCCGTACTCGACGGGCTCGCCGCCGAGTTCGCGCAGCCGGTCGTGGTTGCGGGGGGAGGCGGTGCCGATGACCCGGGCGCCCAGCGCCCGGGCGATCTGCACGCCGAAGGAGCCGACGCCGCCCGCGGCGCCGTGGATGAGGACGGTGTCGTCCCTGTTCGTGCCGAGGCGGGTGAGCAGCTGGTAGGCCGTGAGCCCGGCCAGGGGCAGGCCGGCCGCCTCCTGCCAGGTGAGGGAGGCGGGCTTGGGCGCGAGGGCGCGTACGGGCACGCTGACGTACTCGGCGAAGGTGCCGCCGTGCACGTGGTCCTTGCGGGCGTACGCCATCACCTCGTCACCGACGGCGAACTCGGGGACGTCGATGCCGACCCGTTCGACCGTCCCCGAGACGTCCCAGCCGGGCACCACGGGGAACATGACGTCCATCAGGCCGTCGAGGCCGCCCGACATGATCTTCCAGTCGACGGGGTTGACCCCCGCGCACCTGACCTTGACGAGGACCTCGCCGGGGGCGACCTTCGGCAGCGGCAGCCGGGTCTCGGAGAGCACCTCCGTCCCGCCGTACGTCTCGTACGCCATCGCCCGCATGGTGTCCTGGGACATCTGTCCGGCCTCTCCGCAGTGGAACCGTCGGTGGCTCATCTCACCACGGGAGGACGGCGCCACCGCGTCAGGCCACGCGCGTCACTCGTACTCGGTGCCGCCCTTGCGCGTCAGGTACGCCGGGCTGACCGCCTTGGCGATGGCCCGGCCGCCGACGACCGGGCTGTACCGCTCGACCGCGGGCCGGATGACGACGCCCTCCCGGATGTGGACGGCACGGCCCGAGACGGTTTCCCGGCCGGTGGCCCGCTCCAGGACGGTGTCCAGGTCGTACGGGCCCTCGTACAGGCGGGGTACGAGGGGCAGCTCGCCGTCGGCGAAGAGCTCGGCGGGGTCCAGCCAGCGCACCTGTCCGTCGATCTCGGCGGACACGTCGAAGACGGCGTACCCGGGGGGCGCGTCGGCAGCGCGCGCGGTCGCCCCGTACGCCAGGTCCTGGACGCCCGACCCGTACACCTCGCCGAACACGCCGATCCGGGTGGCTCCCAGCCGGGCGGCGAGCTTCGCGGCCACCTCGGGGACGCCGTGGCCCCGGACGGCCCGCCAGTACAGGTTGCGCTCGTCCTCCTTGAGGGCCAGGCCCTTGGAGCCGAAGCCCTTGGAGGAGACGAGGACGGTGCCCTCGCCGGCGAGGTACGTCATCAGGCAGGCCGTGCCGTGCAGCTTCTCGGTGAGGACGACCGGCTCGCCGGCCTCGAACATGTGCGGGTAGCGCTGCAGGTTCTCGATGTCGACCCACGGCAGCAGGTCGGGGGCGGCCTCCACGTCCCCGCTCATGGTGGTGGGGATCGGCGGGACCCATTTGGTGATGCCGAGCGACTCCGCGAAGTCCGTGTTCTCCCGGGCGGCGCGCGCCAGGTCGACCTCGGCCAGCGCCCGCGGCCGGCAGACCAGGCCCTGCGAGAGCTCGCCGCGGAGCCGGACCGCCCGGACCCGGTCGGCGGCGGAGCCGGCGAGCCGGCCGGTCAGACCGAGCTCCTCGATCAACGCGGCGGGCAGGACGGCCTGTTCGGGGATGTAGAGGGCGAACTCGCCGGTGCGGTAGGCCCCCTTGGCGACGACGGCGCGGTAGAGGCCGACCTGCGCCAGCTCCAGCGCGTCGGCGTTGGGGTGCTCGTGGACGGTCAGTTCTTCGACGGTGACCCGTAGGGTGGACATCGGCGGCTCCTTTGGGATGCGCAGGGACGCCGCCCACTGTCCGTCGGGGCATTTCCGCTGGTCCACCGGTTTTCGTGGTGCTAGTGCTGTGACCGGAAAGGTTTGCCGGCTCGCGGCGTCCGGTGCGGTGCATCGCAAGGCGGAGGGCCGCGGCTCGTACTGGACGTACTTGCGCGGTCCGACAACGCGGCGAGGTGCCGTGCCGGACGCCGCGAGGCGGTGAACCTTTCCGGTCACGGCACTGGCGTCAGATGCCGAACGCGGCCCGGGTGGCCGGTCCGTAGGTGCCCGTCGGGTCTCCCTTGATGTCCCGGTCTCGCTGGAGCTGGGCGACACCGCGCTTGGTCTGGCCGTCGTAGACGCCGGAGATCCGTACGTACGTGAAGCCCTGCCCCTGCAGGCGCTGTTGGAGCGCGGTCACTTCCGGGCCCCGGTCGCCCATGCGCAGCGTCTCGTGCTGCTCGGGCGGTGTGGACGCCGGCCGGCTGGGTGCGGGCGGCTTCTCGGAGGGGCTCGCGGACGGGCTGGGCGTCGCCGACGGGGACGCGGTGCCCCGTGCGGACGGGGTCGACGAGGGGCTGGCGCCGGTGCTGGGGTTGGCGCCGGGGAGCACCGGGACGGACAGGTCGGGCCGCCGTACGGAGGGATCGTCATCCGGTTCGGAGTCGCCCGGCCACAGCGTCAGGACGCCGGCCGCGCCGAGCAGGAGCAGCGAGCCCGCCGCCCACGGGAGCCTGCTGCGGCGGTCCTCCGGGCGGCCCCGGCGGGCGTGCCGGCGGCCGGACGGCGCGGCCCCGGGTGACGTGTCGGCCCCGGGTGCGGGGGTGTCGTCGGGCTTCTCGGGGCCGTGCGCGGACCAGGAGGCGTCGAAGGCGGCCGCGGCCCTGCCGGACTCCGGCCACGGCCCGGACTCCGGTCGGACGGGCAGGGCCGGGTCGGCCACGGGGGCCGGGTGGGCAGGTGCGGGCGGGTGCGTCTCGGGGACGGGCCCGCTGTCATCGGGGTGGTGGGACACGGTGGTCTCCCGGGGCGGGGCGAGGATCCGTGCGGCGGTGGGGGTACCGCCCGCCGGAACCCGGCGCCCTGCGCCGGTCAGGCAGTGCGCCGCCGCGCGGCCGGAACCGGAGCGGGAGCCGTCCGGGCGGCGGCCGGGAGGCCGGTGGCGCGGGGCGTCGCCGGGACATGCGGGAAGCGAACCGGTAGGGGCATCTGGGCTGTCTCCGATGTGCGACTCGTACGGTGGTCCTCTTGTCTGCCTGACCGGCGCACTCTTGCCGCCCGGGACGGGTGCGGTCAAGCCTCCTGTCCGAACTGCCCCATCCGTCCGGCGCGCCGGACGTCGATACGGGCAGACGTTCGACAGCATCCCTCGGACGTGTGAACGGGGCGGTCGTGTCGGCCCGGTGGTGCGGCATCGTGGTCGAATGCAGCTACGCCGGGCCCTGCCCCTGTCCCTCGTCGCGTTGCTCGCGAGCACCGGCTGTGCCTCGATGGGGTCGCCCCCGGCTCCGCCCGCACCGCGCGGTCCGCTCCCGGCGCGGACGTCCGCCCCGTCGTCCGGGACCCAGGTGACATCGCGCGACCCGTCCCGCGCGGCACAGCCGCCCAGGCCGACACCGGCCGCTGCCCCGCCGGCGCGGTCCCGGCCGCAGTCCGCGCAGCGGGAGCCGGACCCCGTGCCGGAGCGGCCACCAGTCCCAGCGGCGGCCGTCGCCCCGGCCCGGGCTGCGGGCCGGGCGTCCGCCGTACGGCCCGTGAACCCGGCCGCGCCCCGGCGGGCGCACCCTCAGGGCCCCTCGCCCCGTCGCGCCCTGCGGCAGCAGCACTCCCCCGCACCCGAGCCGCGGCCGGCGCCGGTGCCGGTGCCGGCATCCGGAGGGGAGGAACCGTGCGCGGCGGCGGAGGGCGCGGTGCCGCCGTCGATCGTGGACCTGTGCATGCGGCAGAACGGGCGCTGACGGGCCGTCCGGGCTCAGGGGGCTCAGGCGCGTCGGGAGCGGACGTCCGCGCAGCGCCGGACCGCGTGGTGGCGGACGGTGCGCAGGCGGCTCATCGTGGTGCGGCCGCGCCGGCGCCACTCGCCGCGGGGCAGGCCGGCCCGCTGGCCCCCGCTGGTGATGAGGGCGTTGACGGGGGTGTGCGGGTCGGCGGCCATGCCCTTGGCCACGAGGACGCCCACCACGAGCGGGAGCAGCGCCACGGCCAGGGCCGAACCGGCCACGGTCACCTGCTGCAGGCGCGGGCGGGGGGAGCTGGGCGGGCAGTGCGCACCGCGCGGGGCGTCGGAAGTCATGCCCCCATTCCAGCAGCGGCGGGCCGCCGGGGAATCGGGGCGGATACTCAGGAGTTGGCCGTGACGTACTCATACCGCGTACTCATGCGGCGTACTCAGGAGGTGGACGATGGCCCCGGCCGGGCAGGGGTTCGAGCCGGCGACCGGTGACGGGCCGGCCGTGCCCGCCACCGCCGAGCGGGCGGTCGAGGTGCGCACGGCGTACGAGGGCCTGCTGCAGATCCGCCGCGTGCTGGACGGCGGGACGGGCGCGGCGGCCCCGGCCGCGTGGGAGCTGCGGCAGATGCCGCGCGCCGTGGCGCTGGCGCTGGAGGCGGCCGGTCTTCCGGCGTCCACGGTGGACGCGGAGGGCCGGCGGACGCGCACCGGGTACCGGGTGGCGGCCGGCCCGCCGCCGGACGGCCGGGTCGAGGTGACCTGGGTCGGTCCGCCGGGCGGCGGTGCGGCCCGGGAGGAACGGGAGCGGCTGGGGGCCTGTGCGGCGGCACTGGAGGCGCTGGGCTGGGTCTGCCTCCTGTACCGCGGTCCGCGCGGGCGCCGTTTCCTGGAGGTCGAACCGCCGCGCTGACCGCGGCGCGGCCCCGCTCACCGGTACCGCTCGGCGAGTGCCGCGACGGTGTCGGCGAGGGCGCGGCGCAGCTCGGGCGGGCCGAGGACCTCGGCTTCGGTGCCGAGCCGCAGCAGGTCGCCGACGGCCACGGACTGCGTCTCGACGGACAGGCGGACGAGGACCCAGCCGTCGGGGTCGGCGGGGTCGACGGGATCCGCGTCGGCGAGGGCGCGGGTGCCGGCCGCCCCGAACTGCATGGGCAGCAGGCGCCGGCCGCGCGGGGAGAGCCGTACGAGGGCCGTCTGGTGGTGGAGGGCGTCGTCCAGGCGTCGGGCGGACTCCTCCCAGTACCCGGCGAGGTCGAAGCCGGGCGGGCGGGCGAACCCTCCGGGGCCGGTGGCCACGTCCTGGAACCGGGACACCCGGTAGGTGCGCACCCGGTCGTCGCCGTCCTCGGCGCCGGTGGCCACCAGGTACCAGATGCCGCCCTTGAGGACGAGCCCGAGGGGGTGCAGGGAGCGGCCGGCGCGCTCCTCGCCGTTCCAGCGGCGGTAGCGGACGACCAGGACGTGCTGGTCCCAGACGGCCTGCGCGATCCGCGCCAGGTGCGGGACGGGGTCGGCGTCCCGGAACCAGGCCGTGGCGTCGAGGTGGAAGCGGCCCTCGATGCGCCGGGCCCGGTCGGCGAGGGCGGTGGGCAGGGCGGCCTGGAGCTTCAGCCGGGCGGCGGCCAGGTCGGCGCCGAGGCCGAGGTCCTGCGCGGGGCCGGGCGTACCGGCGAGGAAGAGGGAGTCGGCCTGGGTGTCGGTGAGGCCGGTGAGGCGGGTGCGGTAGCCGTCCATCAGCCGGTAGCCGCCGGCGGGTCCGCGGTCGGCGTGGACGGGGACGCCGGAGGCGCCGAGGGCGTCGACGTCCCGGTAGACGGTGCGGACGGAGACCTCCAGCTCGGCGGCGAGCTCGGGGGCGGTCATCCGGCCGCGGTTCTGCAGCAGCAGGAGCAGGGACAGGAGGCGGTCGGCGCGCATGGGGCCATTGTCCGCAGCGCGTCCGGGATACCTGACGGAGGGTGTCAGGTATCCCGGACAGGCTGGTGCCCGCGCCGGGCGGGGAACTGGATCCCGCCCGGTTCGTCGAGCACCGGGAGGTTCCCCATGTCCGTCCGCACCACGGGTCGTTTCACGTTCGCCGGCTGGGAGGAGCAGCCGGTCGGCGCGGCCGACTCCGTTCCGCGGATCGCCCGCTCCACGGTGGTGAACTCCTTCACCGGGGGCATCGAGGCGGAGGCGACGACCTGCGCCTACACGATCACGTACACGGGGGAGAACGTCGGCTCGTACACGGGTCTGGAGCTGCTGTCGGGTGCCGTCGATGGCCGCAGGGGGGCCTTCGTGCTCCGGGAGGACGGCACGTTCGACGCCGGCGGCACCCGGTGCGGCTTCGAGGTGGTTGCGGGGTCGGGGACGGGCGAGCTCGCCGGGCTGACGGGCTCGGGTTCGTTCGAGTACCGCCACGGCGACACCTCGGTGGAGTACGTCCTCACCTACGACCTGTGACGCGGGTGGGGACGCACTCCCCCGGCGGCCGGCGCGGCCGGCGCCGTGGCCCTTACGGGGCGCCGAAGGTCAGCGTGAGCTGCGGTGTCCCCTCGTTGGCCGGGGCCTCGGAGGACCACAGCCACAGCGCGTCCGTGCCGGAGCCGGTCAGGGCGACGCTGTAGGCGGTGCCCAGTGCGGCTCCGACGGCCGCCGTGGACAGGGCCGTGGTGTGCACGGCGGAGCCGTCGGGGATGCCCGCGAAGCTGCCGAGGGCGGGGCCGCCGAGCGCGGGCCGGTTGTCGTAGGTGGTCCCGCTCTCCGTCCAGGCGCCGGTGACCGGGACCACCGACACCGTGTCGGTGGTGCCGGCGCCGCTCATCGTGCTGGTCTTCACGGACAGCACGGCCGACTTCAAGGCCGTGCCCGCGGGCGCGGCTGGCAGGACGAAGCGCAGGTGGCTCTGGTACAGCGGGGTGCCGCGCACGGCGAGCGAACCGGAGGTCCCGTAGTTGCCCTCGGGGGCGCCGGCGTTCGCGTACGTGTCCTCGGCGGCGGTCACGCGGACGACGGTGTCGGCGGGGGCGGAGGCCAGGGCGTAGTGGTCGCGGACCTGCGCCGCGCTCAGCACGCTGCCGTAGACGGCGGTCTCGTCGAGCTGGCCCGCCCAGAACTCGCTGGTGGGGCGGTTCGGCCAGCCGCCGAGGCTGTCGCCGCCGGCGTGCCAGTAGCCGGAGTAGTTCTCGTGCGTGGTGACGGCGAGCGTGCCCTGCTGCACGCCGTCGACGTACAGGACCATGCCGCCGGGGCCCTGGGTACCGACGGCGTGGTGCCACCTGTCGTCGTTGTAGCTGCTGGCGGTGGTGACGGTGCGGGTGGCCCCGGTGTAGACGCCGAGGACGAGGCGTCCGTCGTTGGTCATGTAGAGGTGCTTGTCGTACTGGCTGCTGCCGCGGGTCTGGTTGTTCCCGAAGCCGACGAGCTTGCCGCCGCGGGTGGTGCCGGTCCTGAACCAGGTCTCCACGGACCAACTGCTGCCGATGGTCTGGCGGTGGTCCCCGTAGACACGGGTGTCCGTGCCGTTGAAGCCGATCGCCGTGCTCGCCCCCGAGACCGCCGCCGGGCTCTGCCGCAGGGAGGGGGCACCCAGGTGCACGCCGTTCTCGGTGCCGCCGGCCGAGGAGTCGGCGGCGTACGGCAGGACGGTGTCGTCGTAGCGCCAGTACAGGCGGGCGCCGTCGGAGCGGACGCGGTCCGCGTACGCGTCGGCCGAGAGCGGCACGGTCACGGTGGCGGTCGCCGACAGGGCGCTGGTGTTGCCGGCCGCGTCGGTGGCGCTGACCCGGTACGTGTACGTCTGGCCGGGCGTGGCGGAGGTGTCGGTCCAGGACGCCTGCGGGCGCTTGAAGAACAGCGAGTCGGCGGTGACGGTGGCGATCGGGGTGGCCGCGCCGTTGCGGTGGATCCGGTAGGTCAGGGTGCTGTCGTCGAGGTCGAGGCCGGTGCGCCAGCGCACCTGCACCTCGCCGGGCCGGAAGCTCGCCGCGCTCGCGAGGGGGGTGGTCGGCGCGCCGGTGTCCCCGGTGGAGGCGAAGCGGGTCAGGCTCTGCTGTGCGGCCCCGTTGACGGTGGTGAACTCGCCGCCGACCCAGAGGTACTGGACGCCGCCGCGGGAGCCGACCGCCATCACGCGCGGGCCGATGCCCTCGCCGATGCCGTCGTTGGTGTCCGGGGCCCAGCCCAGTTTGCCGGTGCCGGTGGTCGGCTGGGCGAGCAGGTGGTGGCGCTGCCCGTCGGGGAACTCGCCGACGCTGGAGCAGTCGTGGGCGTGCGAGGCGCTGTACAGCACGTTCTGGTACGGGAGGACGGCCTGGGTGGCGCCGAGGCAGGTGTCGCGCCAGCGCTGGCCGAAGCCGGCCAGGTCGAGCGCGATCCTGCCGTCGAAGACGCCGCCGCCGGTGCCCTCGTTGGCGGTGTAGAAGCCGGTCGCGTCGGTCGCGATGTCCTTGACGACGGAGTTGGTCTCGATGAAGTTCGGGTACGCCCGGGTGAGCGCGCCGCTGGCGGCGTCGACGACGGCCAGGGCGTGGGAGTTCGCGCCGTTGACGGTGAAGAAGTCGCCGCCGAGGACGACGTTGCGGCCGTCCGGGGTGACCTCGACGGCCCGGCCCGGCTCGTCCGCGTCGGCCCGGAAGGGCTTCAGCGCGCCGTCGGACGCGGCGACGGCGGCGAACCGCTCGCGCGGCTGCCCGGCGACGGTCAGGAAGTCACCGCCCGCGTAGACGGTGTCCGCGGTGACCGCCAGGGCCCGCACGGTCGCCGCGAACGCGGGGCGGAAGGAGGTGTTCACCGTGCAGGTGGCCACGTCGACGGCGGCGAGGCTGGAGACCGGGGTGCCGTTGACCGCCCCGAAGTAGCCGCCGGCGTAGAGGGTCTTCTTGTCCGGGGACAGGGTGAGGGCGCGGACGGTGGCGGTGCCCGAGCCGATGGTGAAGGACAGCCTGCAGGAGGTCGGGGCGCCGGTCGCCGCGTCGAGCGCGACGAAGTTCACGGCGGACTGCTCGGTGCCGGCGCCGCCCTCGGGCGGCCGTACGGCGGAGAAGGTACCGCCGGCGAAGACCGTCCCGCCGGCTTCGGCGAGGGCCCAGACGACGCCGTCGGGCTGCCAGGTCGGCAGTGCGTCGGCGGTGAAGGCCACGGGTGGGGTGACGGCTGCCGCCTGCGGGAGGAGGTCGAGACCGACCCCCGCGGCGGTCCCGGCCAGGGACAGGGCGAGCGCGGCCGCCAGCCCTCTGGATCTGCGCATGAGACCCCCAGTTGGGTGTGCATCCGATCGCTGTGCGCGGTGCGGTGGCGGCCGGAGCGGGGCGCCGTCCCGCCCCGGCCGTGGGTACGGCGCACCCTAGGCCGATTCGCCGGTCCGTTCACCACACTTGGCGTATTGGATGCGAAATCGCTCGACGGCGGTCAGGGGGTCGGCAGGGGGCGGCAGAGCAGGGCCGCCGGGGACGGGCGGGCGGCGGCGCGGGTGGTGAAGGCGATGCCGGCCGCGTACTCCGAGGGTGAGCACTGGCCCTTGTAGTGACCGGACGCGTAGTCACCGCCGGGGCCGCCCGCCGGGCGGTCGTCGCCGCGGTCGAACCACACCGTGCGGCTCCCGCCGGCCGGGAGGGCGGTGCGGGCCGGTGCGCACAGCGCCGCCGAGACGCGCTGGCCGCGCAGGCTGTAGCCGATCAGGAACCGCCCGGCCGGGCACTGGAACTTGGTGTACCCGGTCGCCCAGTCGCCGCCCGCCGGGACGTGGGACTCGTCGCGGACCACGGTGTGCGCGCCGGCCGGGGCCCGCAGGTCCGCGTCGGAGCACGAGGCTCTTCATCGGGCTTGTGCCGGATCGGGCCACCCGGACGGGCGACTGCCGCGGACAAGTTACCGGCCGGTCGGCATCGGGGGAACCCGTACGCCCCCCGGTTTCCCTGAGCCGGCCGGGCCGAAAACCACGCGCGCGCGGCCGTCGGCCTCTACCGTGCCGTGGAGGAACGGACAGGCAGGGCGAGGGCACGGGAAGGCGGCGGAACCGGTGGACGAGGAAGAAGACCTGCGGCTGGCGAGGATGACCCCGGAGATCTCCCGCCGCACCCTGGTCATGCTGCGGGGCCTCGCCGGGCTGGAACCGCCCGAGCGGGTGCCCGAGGACGCGATGGCCGTGGCCGACGAGATCCTCGCCGAGTACGGCACGGACGGGCTGCGGGTCCTGGTCATGACGCTGGCGTCCTGGGCCACGGCGCAGATCGAGAACGTGGCCGAGCTGAGCCGGCGCAGCCACGAGGCGGTCCTCGACGCGATGGAGCTGGCCTGTCTGGAGGCCGGCGCCGAGGACTGACGGCAAACGGTGGCGCCGCCACCGGCCGCAATCGCGCGGATGTCGGCCACACTGGGGGGTAGCGGGGGGCCCTGATCGGAGGCCGTCGTGAGCACACCTTCCCCCATCCGAATCGCCGCAGTGCTCTCCACCGAACACCGCGGTCGGCTGATGTCCCACGCCCGCGAGGTCAACTTTCCCGAGGGCGCGCGGATCTTCGACGAGGGCACCCCGTCCGAGTCCTTCTGGATCGTCCGCTCCGGCACGGTGACCCTGCAGATCCCCGCGTCCGGCGGCCGGCGGCCCGCCCCCGTCGAGAACCTCGGCCCGGGGGAGCTCGTCGGCTGGTCCTGGCTGTTCCCGCCGTACGTCTGGCAGCTCAGCGCGGAGGCGATGACCCCCGTACGCGCCTACGAGTTCGACGCGACCTCCGTGCGGATGCTCATGGACGCCGACCCGACCTTCGGCTCCGCCATCGGGCACTGGGTCGGACGGGTCCTCGCGATGCGCCTCCAGCAGACCCGCACCCGGCTGCTCGACCTGTACGCCCCGCGCGCCGCCGCCGGTTCGTGAACGCCCGGTAAACCACCCGGCCAGGGCCCCCGGACAAAGGTTTCAGCGCGTGTGTTCGGCCGTTTCGGCGGCGCGCTCCCGTACAGGTCAGCGCCGTCGCACGGCTGCGGACTGCATACATTCGCTTACGATCGGTGACGGAAAATCACGGTGCGAACGGGCGTTCAGCGCGCTGGTCGGCAAGACTCCTGTCCGCTATCCGAAGCACCCACCCCAAGGAGTTCGAAATGCGGTCCATCGCACGGAGTCTCGGCCTCGGTTCCGCCGCCATGGCGCTCACCGCGCTCACCGCGCTGGCCTGGCCCGGAACCGCCGACGCCGCGCCGACCGGCACCGAGAGCGTGTACGCCCCGTCCGCCCTCGTCCTCGTCGTCAGCACCGGGGCCGACCCCGGGTACGCCACGCCGCTGCGCGCGGTGACGCTGTCCTGCTCACCCTCCCCGCGCGGCACCCACCCGTCCCCGGCCGCCGCGTGCGCCGAACTGCGGACGCACGCCGACCGGCTGGACGCCCTCGCCGAGCCGCTGCCCAACGTCGACTGCACGCGGGAGTGGAACCCGATGACGGTCACCGCCGACGGGGTCTGGCAGGGCCGGCGCATCAGCTACTCGTACACCTTCGCCAACCCGTGCGCCCTGCGGCACAGCAGCGGCACCCTGTTCGACTTCTGACCGGGCGCGCCGGGTGGACCGGGCGGCGCCGTGCGACCGCCGCCCGGGTCACTGCGGACCGCTGCAGTCGAGGTCGAACGCGGGGCCGGGTCGGGCCTGAACGGTGCCGGCCCGGCCCCGGGCGCGCCGGGGACGTGGCGGGGTGTCAGCCGAGTTCGAGACTCGTCACCCCGTACAGCCCGGACAGTTCGAGGTCCGGCGCCGGGCCCGTGTACATCCGGGCGGCCTCGAAGGTGGGGACGAGGCCGAGACCCGTCACGAGCTCCGTGGCGGCCGGGTTCGCGTCGGGCACGTCCACGGCGACCACCCCGTCCGGGGTGTGCTCGGCGAGCCGGTGCAGCAGGGCGGCCGCGATCTGCGGGGTGGCGGCGTACAGCGGGCCGATCCGTGAGGCCCCGCTGCACGGCCTGATCACGCCGAACCCGTCGATCCGGCCGTCGCGGACGGCGGCGAGCGCGGTCCGGCCGGGCAGGGCGGTCCAGGCGGAGAGGAAGGAGTCACGGGGCTCGGGGAAGAAGCGCCGGTCGTAGGCGGCGAGCAGGCCGAAGGGCAGCGCGGCGGCGTCGACCACCTCGACCCCGTCGGCGCCGGAGCCGGGGCCCGTCGTCGCGGTCCCGGCGCCCGGGCCGGAACCCTGCGGTCGGCCCTCGTGGCGGACGTTGTTCCAGGCATGGACGAACCCGGACTTGCGGTAGTTGTCCTGCTGTTCGACCACCCCGTCGAGGCCGACGAGCCGCCCGTCGAGCCGCTCCATGCCGGCGTCCCAGAGCCGGATCCCGTACCCCTGGCCGCGGAAGGCCGGGGCGGCGATGTAGAAGCCGATGAACCCGAAGCCCGACCCGTACCGCACGGCCGAGATGCAGGCGGCCGGTTCGCCGTCGACCCGGCCGATGAGGAAGCCGCCCGGATCGGCGACCGCGAAGGCGAAACGGTCGGAGTCGCCCGGGTTCCAGCCCTCCGCGTCGGCCCAGGTGCGCATCAGTTCCATGTCGGCGGCGCTCGCGCCGGTGATCTCGAATCCCGTCATGTGCGGTGTTGTACCAGATGCGCGAGGGGCCGTCAGGGGTGCCGATCAGCCGTCAACAGCCGGGTGAAGGCGGCCGGATCGACGTCCCGGTGGACATCGCTCACCTGTGCGTCGCCCACTTCGACGACCCGCCAGACGCCGTCGGCGCGCAGCGCGAGGTCGGTGGTGACGAAGGGGCAGTCCAGTGCCTCGACGGCGGCCCGCACGGGGTCGAGGTCCGGCAGGCCGGGCCGGTTGCCGCCGCCGGCCGCGCCCGGTGGCCCGAAGGCGTCCGCCGGGCTGTCGGGGTGCGGGGTGACCAGCCGCGGAACGCCGTCCCGCCACCACACGCGGACCTCCCCGGGCGCCGCGTCCGGACCGGGCGCGCCGAACGGCTCGAAGGCGCGCAGCACGACGCCGCCGGCCAGGAACTCGCCCTGGAGTTCGACGAACCGGCTCACCACGCGGTGCAGGGCCGTCCGGTCGGCGAGGTCGGGGATGTGGCAGGCCTCGTCCCACTCGTGCTTGCGGGACTTCACGTAGTCCTTGACCACGGCGGCCCCGGGCGGCAGCCCGGCGGCCAGCGCGGCGAGCCGCTCCGGGTCCGGGGCCGCGCCCGGGCCGGTGGGCAGCCAGCGGCTGACCGGGGTGAGTTCGGCGAACGTCGTGTACCAGCCGGGGAGTTCGTGGGCACGCCGGTAGCGGTCGGGGTCGGTGAGGAGCCGGGCGCCGCGCCGCCGCAGGGCCGCGTCGAGCTCGGCGTACCGGTCGGCGGGGAGCATCCAGCCCCGGTACCGCAGCGCTCCGGCCCCCACGGGCACGCGGGCAGTGGCGCGTTCGGCGTCCCCGGCGGTCAGCGCGTCGTGGTCGACGAGGTGGACGGCGGCACCGTCGGCGCGGAGCTGCCGGGCCTCCGTCGCGAAGTGGGCGTCGACCCGGCGCTCGTTCAGTGGATCGGAGCAGTACAGCACGGCGGTCGGCATGGGACCAGCCTACGGGTGCGGCGGCCTGCCCCGCGCCGGTGCTCAGCCCGCGCAGATGACGTCGTCGAGCGTGATCGGCTGCGAGTCGAGACGTACGTACGCCGTGAAGGTGTCGCTGGTGCCGGTGGCCCAGTGGGTGGTGACCGTGGCCCAGCCGACGTTCGCCGACTGCGCCACGGTCACCGGCCCGACGGCGATGTCCCGAGGCTCCTGCGGGGCGCAGAGCAGTATGTCCAGTCCCGGGCTCAGTGCCTGTCTGTCCTTGAGGTGCTGGGAGACCCGCTGGGAACGGTCGTGGACGGAGGGGCCGTGGCTGCCGTAGAAGGAGGTCAGGAAGCGGCTGATGTCGGCGGCGGTGTGCCGCAGGCGGACCTGCGCCGGGGCCGGGTCGGCCGCGGCGGCGGAGGAGGACGGGGCCGGCAGCGCGAGCAGGCTGAGCAGCGCGGCGCCGACCGCGTACGACGTGGGTCTCATGCCGGATGTGTATCCGGCGGGCCGGGGCGCGGGCCGGACCGGGCCGGATCTCACTCCTGTGGAGGCCGGGATTCACCGCAGGGACGTGCTCCGCTGGACGGCGCCGGCGGGCCGTGGCCGAGCCCGGCCGTAATGCGGTCGCGGTCCGGCCCCGGTGGTCCGTAGGGTCGGGCCCATGGGAAAGCCGCTCGTCGCAGTGTTCAGTGGGGCCGGGATGTCCACCGACTCCGGAATTCCGGACTACCGGGGGCCGCAGGGGTTGTGGCGCCGGGAGCCCGATGCCGAGAAGCTCGTGACGTACGAGTACTACATGGCGGATCCGGAGATCCGGCGCCGTTCCTGGCGCATGCGCGCCGAGATCGGGGCGCTCGACGCCCGGCCGAACGCGGCGCACCTGGCGGTCGCCGAGCTGGAGCGCGGCGGCACTCCCGTGCGGGTGATCACCCAGAACGTGGACGGGCTGCACCAGCTGGCCGGGGTGCCGGCGCGCAAGGTGCTGGAGCTGCACGGCACCGCCCGGGAGGTGGTGTGCACGGCCTGCCGCGCCCGCTCGGGGATGGACGAGGCGCTGGACCGGGTCGCCGCCGGGGATCCGGATCCGGCCTGCGCGGCCTGCGGCGGGATCCTCAAGGCGGCGACCGTGATGTTCGGCCAGAACCTCGATCCGGAGGTGCTGGCGCAGGCGGTGGCCATCGCCAAGGGCTGCCACGTCTTCATCGCCGTCGGGTCCACGCTCCAGGTGCAGCCCGCCGCCTCGCTGGCCGGGATGGCCGCCGGGGCGGGGGCCCGCCTGATCATCGTGAACGCGGAGGAGACCCCGTACGACGCCCTCGCCGCCGAGGTGATCCGGGAGCCGATCGGCACCGCCCTGCCGGCGCTGCTGGCCCGGATCACCGGCTGAGCCGGACAGCCGGGCCGGACACCCGGGCCGGACGGGCTCCCGGTCAGGCGGCGTCGGCGGCGCGGCGCATCTCCGCCACGTCGAGCTTCTTCATCTTCATCATCGCGGTGGTGGCCCGGGCGGCCCGCGCCGGGTCCGGGTCGGCCACCAGGTCGATGGCGCCGGGCGGGACCACCTGCCAGGACACGCCGAACCGGTCCTTGACCCAGCCGCAGGCGGACTCCTCGCCGCCGTCCCTGGTCAGCGTGTCGTAGTAGTAGTCCGCCTCCGCCTCGTCCGCGCAGTGGATCTGGAAGGAGATCGCCTCCGTGAACGGGAACTGCGGTCCGCCGTTGAGCCCGACGAACTTCTGGCCGTTGATCTCGAACTCGACGATCATCACCTCGCCGGCCGGGCCGGGCCCCGCGTCGGTGTAACGGCCGGTCCGGCCGCGCCTGCCGTCCTTGAACACGGACAGGTAGTACTCGGCGGCGGCCTCCGCGTCGCCGTCGAACCACAGGCACGTGGTGAAGCCGTTGCTGCTCATGACTGCCTCCAGGCGGGGCGGTGGGCGGACGGGGTGCTCCGCGGCACCCCCTTCTCCCACTACAGACCCGCCCCGGGCCCGAAGTTCATCGGTGGGCCCGGGGCGGGTCTGTTCAACGCCTGGAATGCACTCCTTCGGCTCAGGCCTCCGGGTTCGCGCCCTTCTCCAGCATCCGGTCGACGACGCGCTCGGTGGCGCGGCCGTCGTCCAGGTCGCAGAACTCGGCGCGGAACGCGGCCCGCGCCTCCTTGTACTCCTCGCCGACGGCGTCGACGTTGCGGACGGCCTCGATCAGGCTCGCCGAGTCCGCCAGCATCGGGCCGGGCGCCTTCGCCTCCAGGTCGAAGTTGAAGCCGCGCAGGGTGCTCCGGTAGTGCTCGAGGTCGTACGTGAAGAGCAGGATCGGCTTGTCGGTGACCGCGAAGTCGAACAGCGCCGAGCAGTAGTCCGAGACCAGCACGTCGGCGACGAGGAGCAGGTCCGTCGCGTCCGGCCAGCGGGACACGTCGACGGCGAAGCCGTCCCGGACCGTGTCGCGGAGCTGCTCGGTGACGCGGTGGTGGCCGCGGATCAGCAGGACGTGGTCCTCGCCGAGCGCCTCGCGGGCGGCGTCGAGGTCGATGTGCAGGTCGAGCTTGTAGCCGCCGGAGAAGCTCTCGCGGTTCTCCCGGAAGGTCGGCATGTAGAGGACGACCTTCTTGTCCTCGGGCAGACCCAGGCGCCGCTTGACCTCGGCGATCCGCTCGGCGTCGGGCCGGACGAGCGCGTCGGTGCGCGGGCTGCCGGACTCGATGACCTCGCCCTTGTAGCCGAGGGCCCGCTTCAGGAGCGGCGTGGCGTACGAGCTCGGGGAGGCGAGCAGCGACCACTGGGCGCTGTCGTGCTCCAGCCCGTCCAGGATGTCGGGGCTGGTGTAGTAGTCGTGGATGAAGTCGTGGCCGATCTCCTTGATCGGCGTGCCGTGCCAGGTCTGGACGACGACCTGGCCGGCCCGGCGCTGGAAGCGGCGCGCCACGCTGTCGTTCAGGACGTAGTAGCGGGCGCGGGCCAGGGCGTCCCAGGCCTCGACGCTGTCGTACTCCACGGCGCGGGCGGTCGGCGGGACCTCGGCACGGCCGTCGCGGACCAGCCAGATGTGGTCCAGCTTCTCGCCGCGGCGCACCAGCTCCTCGTGGATGGCGCGCGGCGCGTCGCCGGCGGCCTGACCCTGGAAGGTGTCGTAGACGACGATGTCCTTCAGCGGCAGGGCGCGGCGCGCCGGGTACGTCTCGTCGCGCAGGACGCGCTGGGCGTACCGGGAACGGTCGTGCGGGGTGAGCATCTCGTCCGCGACGAGCGCCATCCGGTCGTAGAAGCGGGCCTCGATCCGCATCCGGCGGCCGTGCAGGGTGAGGCCGACGGGGCCGGCGTGCAGGCAGGAGGGCGCGAACTGGACGGGGGCGCCGCGGTCGACGCCGAGCAGGCCCGCGGTGGTGCCGGCCTGGGCGACCGGGCGCAGGGTGGGCCACCAGCGGCCGTGGGGCAGGGTGGCGCGGCCGGCGTAGGACTCGGGCAGGACCGGCTCGAAGACGGCCTCGAAGCGGTCGCCGTCACGGGTGACGGGGTAGCTGAACTCGGTGCCGCTCGCGTTGTGGAAGACCAGCTCGTACGGCTCGTCGGTGGCGGCGGCGAAGCGGCCGCGCAGCGTGAAGGCGCCGTCCTGGGCGGAGACCTCGTCGATCAGCGGCGGGCACGGCTGCACGGAGAGGGTCAGGTGACCGGTGTTGCCGCGCTTGGCGAAGACGGTGCGGCCGGTGTCGCCGCCGGGCAGCGGGAGGACCAGGCCGGTGAAGCCGCCGCGCTCGTCGTGCACGAGGCGGTGGCCCTTGCCGTCGGTGCCGGTGACGGCGAGGGCCCACGGCTCGGGGGACCATTCGCCGGGCGCGACCTCAGCGTCCGGTACGGCGGCCAGGTCGGCCAGCGGCACGCGCACGGTGAACGGGACCCGGCCGGAGCCGTTGGCGGCGGCGGTCTCCAGGGGGAAGGTGAGGACGGTGCCGGTGGAGACGTGCTCGGCGCGCAGGGTCGCGCCGGAGCCCCCGAGCTCGGCGGCGATCTCACCGGCGATCTCGACGGCGTCGTCGCCGGCGGGGCGGACGTCGAGGGCGCGGGCCCGGACGACCTCGACCTGGACGGTCAGGGAGCCCTGGATGTGGGGCAGGATGCGGACGTCCGGGGTCACCCAGTGGGCGGGCGGGTTCTGGCCGCTGTCGGACTCGCCGCCCTTGAGGCGGGCGCGGTGCAGGCCGCCGGCCCCGGTCACGGCGATGGAGGTGGTCCATATGCCGTCGCGCCAGGTGCCGCCGGACTGGAAGGTGCTCGGGTCGACGACGGCTGTGAAGCCGGCCCAGTCGGCGTGCCGCAGCGCGAGGTGCGCGACGTTCACGGTGGCCATCGGCGAGGCGACCGTGCGGGTGTTGACCACCGCGCGGCGGCGCTTGCCGCCCTCGCGGAAGACGAGCACCTTGCGGGAGGCGAGGCGGCTCTCGGCGCCGAGGTGGCCCGGGACGGCGTAGCCGCGCAGCAGCAGCTTGCCCTCCTTCCAGACGGCCTGCTCCAGGCGGCTGACGACGCGGAGCTCGCGCGAGCCGAGGGTGAGGAGCTTGGCGGGGACCGGCGGCCGGCCCTGCAGGAACGGGTAGTCCGCCTGCGGGCGCGCCAGGCCCTTGGCCGGGACGCTGTAGGAGTAGTTGCGCTGGTGGTCGGTGAGGGCGATGAAGTCCTCGACGCGGCCCTCGCTGGCCAGGTACGCCTTGAGGCGGTCGGCGACGGTCAGGCCGGACCAGGGGGCGGTGCCGATCTCCCGGACCAGGCCGCCGACCTCCTTGACGAAGGCGGCGCGGAAATCGGGACCGCCCTCGCCGACGTACTTGTAGATGAGCGGGAGCTCCTCGCTCAGCACGTTGTGGTCGTAGTCGCGCAGGTAGCGGACGTACTTGGCGCCCTCCTTGCCCTTGAGGGCCTCGCGGACCAGGCGGATGGAGGTGACGCGGTCGATGACCGAGACCGGGTCGGTGGAGCGCTGGGTGATGGAGCGCTCGCCGGTCTCGCGGACGCGCCAGTGGTAGACGCATTCGCTGAGGATGTCGACGCTGGCGGCGAAGTAGTGCGCCGGGATGCTGACGGGGGCGTCCTCGTAGAGGATGCCCTCGGGGTACTGGAAGCCGTGCTCGTCCCAGAAGCTGCGGCGGTACACCTTGTTCCACGCGGTGCGGTCGGTGACCAGCTCCGGGAACTTGGAGATGTGGGTCTTCAGCCGCGTCTTGGCGAAGGCGGCCCGGTGACCCCAGGACTGCTGCATGCCGACGGAGCGGAAGCGCTGGACGTTGCCGCCCGCGAAGTCGGATCCGGTCTCGTCGAGGGCGGCGATCAGGCGCTCGTACGCGTAGTCGGGCATGGTGTCGTCGCTGTCGACGAAGGCCAGGTACTCGGTGCCCTCGGTGAGGTGCCGGGCACCCACGTTGCGGGCGGCGCCGAGGCCGGCGTTCTCCTGCATGACGACCCGGAACCGCTTGTCCCGCGCGGCGAAGGCCTTGGCGATGGCGGCACTGTTGTCCGTGGAACCGTCGTCGACCAGGATGCATTCGAAGTCGGCGAACGTCTGGGTGGCGATGGACTCCAGGCACTCGTCGAGGTAGAGCTCGACGTTGTAGACGGGGACGACGATGCTCAGGCGCGGGGGCATGGGTAGCGGGTTCTCCAGCGAATCAAACTCTTTGGATGATCAGAGGTTGAGAGCATCCTACTCGGTTACGGGATGATAAAGTCCCCCCATCCTGGACATTTGCCGCTGTCTGCCGGGGCGGACGGCAAAGATTTCAGCCGCCCGCCACCTCGGCGTCGATGTCTGACCGAACGTTCGCTCAGACTTCGAGCTCGTTCTCGATCTTCTTGAGCTGGTGTCGGGCCATGGCCAGATTGGCCCGGCCGCGGTCGAGTGCGAGGTAGAGGAAGAAGCCCTTGCTCCCCCGCCCCTTCAGCAGCCGGATCAGGTGGTACTGGCTGCCGAGGGTGATGAGGATGTCCTCGATCTCCTCCTTGAGTCCGAGCATGTCCATGGTGCGGACCTTCGCCCGCACCACGTCGGTGTTGCCCGCCGCGGCGACGCTGAGGTCCAGGTCCTTGCCGCCGCCGATGGTGCCGAGGGCCATGCCGCTGTCGTAGTCGACGAGGGCGGCGCCCAGGGCTCCGTCGATGACGGTGGTGGCTTCCTTGAGGGCGGTCTCCACACTGGCCATGATCCGGTTCCTTCTCTCTGTGACGGTTCGCGCACGCAGCGTGCGCGCGTGCGGGTTGCAGTTGGTGCTGTGGGTGCGGGTATGCGGTCGGTGCGGTCGTCTCGGGTGTGTCAGGCGGACGGGGGCGGCGGCAGGGCCGGCCCGGGTCCGCGGCGCCCGAGGGTGTGGTCGATCAGCTCGGCGATGCGCAGGCTGGAGCGGCGGGCCTCGAGGTGGAGCCGGCCCACGTTGACGCGGGGCTCCGCGATCAGGGTGAGGACGGCGGCGTCGCCGGCGGCGTACGTGGCCACGTAGCCGTGCTCGCCGCGGACGAGCAGTTCGCGGAACATGCCCTGGCCGGTGCTGTCGCTGAGCCGCTGGGCCACGCCGAGCGCGGCCGCGGTCAGGGCGGCGACGGCCTCGACCTCGGTGGCGGCGCTGTCCTGGGCGAGGACGAGGCCGTCGGAGCTCCCGGCGAGGGCGCCGCTGAGCTGGGGGACCCTGGCTCGGAGCCGGCGGAGCTCGGCGAGTATCTCGGCTTCGGCCTCCGCGGGCACCATAGCCGTGCTCATGTCGGCTCCTCTCCTTTCGGGCTGCCTCCGCTCGGAGCGGTCGGCGCGCTCGGCGCGCAGTGCCGGTCGCAGCGGGAGCCTCACAGGCTTGCCTCCAGTGCGTCGCGTAACCGGCGGAGCAGCGCCACGTCCGGGGATTGGGTCTGGGTCATCCAGTCGGGCAGGGTCGTCACGACGGGCACCGGGGCCGGCGGGTGCGGGGTCTCCACGAGTCCGGCGGCCGCGAGGCGTCGTACGTCGAGCAGGGTGTGGAAGGCGGGCCGGCCCAGCACCCAGGCCAGGTCAGCGGGGGTCCGGTGGCCGTCCGCGTGGGTCAGCAGGAGCCGCTGGCGGGCGGTGACGGTCTGGCCGGGGGCGGCCGCACGGGGCACCACGGGAGCGGTGTCCAGCTGCGGGTAGGGCCAGACCGCGTCGAGGAGCTCCCGGCGGCGCTGGGTCTCGCGCTCGACCGCGGCGGCCGGGACGGAGCGGACGGAGCCGATCCAGTGGGTGGCCCCGCGGCGGAACCGGGAGGGCCCGCTGCCCGGGGAGAGCGCGAAGAAGGCGGCGTCGAAGATCGCGGCGAGGTGGCAGATCTCCAGTTCGCCGCCGGCGAGGCCGCCGCTGTCCACGAGGAAGCGGGCGACCTGGCCGTGGGCCCCGGCCTGGTCCACGGCCTCGCGCCAGCGCTCGGGGGCGAGGCCGCCGCCGGTGGTGAGCAGGACGTCGAGGCCGGGGGTGGCGGGGCTCTCGGCGTGGACGATGCGGCCGTCCTGCAGGAAGAGGGTGCCGCGGTCGCGGAGCAGGGCGCCGGTGGCGCGCTCCGCGGCGAGTCGGGTGAGGAGGGGGGAGACGGCTGCGGCGGCAGTGGCGAAGGCGGTCATCTGAGCACCAGCTCCTCCGCGAGGGCCCTGAGTCTGTGGCGGGCGAGGGCCAAGTTGCCCTCGGCACGGTCGAGCCAGAGGTGGAGGAAGACACTGCTGTCGAAGCTGGTCTCGACGAAGCGGAGCACGTGGTAGCCGGTCCGGGTGGTGACGATGACGTCCTCGACGGGCGGGCCGTCGGCGCCGGCGGCGGCCACCGGGGCCACGACCGCCGGGGCGGGCTGCGCGAAGGACTCGTACTCGGCGGCGGCCCGGGCCAGCTCCGCGGTCTCGGCGGCGGTGGTCTCGTGGTCGCCGACGGGCGACTCCCCGGCGGTGCCGAGGGCCAGTCCGCTGCTCCAGTCGACCAGCGCGGCCCCGCGCGCACCAGGCAGGGCCATGGCTTCGAGCAGGCATTCGTCGATCCCGGGCACGCGGGCTCCCCTCCCGACCGGATGTGCGAGGTGCACGTCGTACGGCGCGACAGGAGGGAACCTACTCAAGTTCCACAGCCCGGAAGGGCCATCTGGCATTTTCCGCGGGAACATGCACAGAAGAGCGCGACACCTTGGCCGGAACCCGTCGACTTCTGATCGGGAATGCTGATCACGGTCCGCCGGCCGGGCCGGGACGGCCCTGGAGCAGCACGGGATTCGAGCGGCCGACGCGAACGCGCGTGGCCCGTCCGGGTGACCGCGAGCACCCCGGACCCACCGGGGCACGGGCGGCCGCGGCTCGGGCGGCCGGGGCGGCCCGGCCGGCCGGTCACTGCGTGCAGGTCACGAAGGCCGGGAGGGGAGCGTCCTCGATCAGGCGGCGCGGCAGGGAAAGGCCGAAACGGCGCTCCAGGACCTCCAGGGTGCGGCGGTCCCGCTCGACGCAGGGCTCCTCCTCGCGGTGGGCGTGGGAGGAGCCGTCGGCGGTGAGGATGCCGGCGGCGACGAGGTCCGGGAGCAGGTAGTCCGGCCGGTGGCCGCCGCGCCAGGCCTCCTCGCCGAGGCCGAAGCAGCAGACCAGCTCGCCGTCGCGGGCGTACGAGAACAGCTTCGGCGGATGGTCGGGCTGGGGGTCGAGGTGGACGGCCTCCGCTCCGCACCGGGAGACGTCGGCGAGCCGGTCGGCGCCCGCCGGCATGCCGTGCTCGACGGCGAAGGACCAGTCGCCCCACCGGCCGACCCTGGCCACGCCGTCGCCGTCCACGGTCTCCGCGACCATGGTCCAGGCGTCGGCGGCGCCCAGCGGACCCGGCCGGATGCCGGGCAGCGCGCCCAGGCGCCGGGCGAGCTCCTCGGGGCCTATGCCCCGGGCGAAGGTGAGGCCGACGTACCAGCCGTCCCAGTCGGCGAGCCAGCGTATGGCTCCGCCTCGGTCCCCGGTCTTCTCCACGGTCGTTCCTCCGCGCATCGTGCCGGCACTCCCCCGACCGGCACAATACTCACTGTGCGGCGGATTCCGGGAGGAGTCGCTCGACTATCGAGTCGATGATGCCCGCCACCGGGTAGTCCTTCAGCATCGCCGGCGCGGTCAGGTCCTCCACGATCAGGCCCATCATGACGAGGTACAGCAGCAGTACGCCCTGCCGGTCCCCGGGCAGGCCCGCCTCCAGGTGCCAGGCGATGTTCGCCTCCAGCTCCGCGCCCTGGAACGCGGCCACCTCCGCCTGGAGCTCGGGGCGCCGGATGCCCTCGAGCCGCAGCTCCAGGTGGGCGATGTGCACGCTGCGTTCGCGTCGCATCCGCTCCAGCAGCAGCATGAGCAGCACCTTGGTGTCCAGCGGTGCGGGCAGCTCGGCCGGGTCGGGGGTGATCCGCTCCCGGGTGCGGTGCAGGATCTGCACGAGCAGCTGTGACCGGTTGGCGAAGTAGTTCGACGCGGTCCCGGTCGGCACGCCCGCCTCGGCGTCGACCGCCCGCAGGGTCAGGCCGCGCGAGCCCTCGCGCGCCAGGACTTCGATGGCGGCGTCGAGCAACGCGGTGCGGCGCTCGGGGTTGTGACGCATGGGTGGTTCCTGACGGTGTGTGGGTGGGTGGGTGTGCTCGACGCTGCGGAGCGGGCACTCCACGCGCAGTGATTCGGACACGCTAGCGGACCCGGTGGGGCCCGGCCCTCCCCACCAGCGCCTCTCACGTGTCACTCTGCCCCCATGGAGCGGATCATCGAGGAGATTCGAGAGGAACTGTCCCGCCGGATCACCGTGACGGCGGACCGGCTCGCCGACCGGACGCTGGCCGAGGACCCCGCGTACGCCGCCCTGCTCGGCCGGACCGAGCTGCGCGAGCGGATCCACCACAACCTCGCGCAGTCCGTCGAGGGGCTGGTCCGCAGCGCGCGCGGGCTGCCGGTGGAGCTCGGCGACGCCCGGGCCACCGGCACGCTCCGCGCCGAGCAGGGCCTGCCGCTCGCCTCGCTGCTGCGCACCTACCGGCGGGGCGGCCGGCTGCTCTGGCACACCCTCACCGAGGCGGTGACCGCGCACGATCCGGCCGCACTCCCCCGGCTGCTGCCGCTCGCCTCGGTGCTGTGGGACGTGGTGGACCAGCTGACGGACGCGGTGGCCGAGGCGTACCGCCGTACGGAGGCCGCGCGCTGCGACCGCGACCGGGAGCGCCGGGCGTCCCTGCTGGACGCCCTGCTCGACGGCGGGGGCCCGGCGGACGGGCCGGCGGCCTCGGAGGCCGCGGCCCAGCTGGGGCTGCCCGAGCGGGGCCGGTTCGCGGTGGTGGTGATCGGCTCGGGCAGCTCCGGCGGGCGCGGCGCCGAGCCGGCGGCGTCCGGGCCGCGCGTGCTGTGGCGGATCCGGGCCGACGGGGAGACCGGGCTGGTGGAGCTGGGCCGGCATCCGCTGGAGTCCGTACGGGAGCTGTTGGCCCCGCTCGGGGTGCGGGCCGGGGTCAGCCCGGTCGTGGAGGCCCCGGGGGACCTGGCGCGGGCCCGGTGGCTGGCGGCGCTCGCGCTGCGCACCGCGCCGTCGTCGGCCGGGCCGCACACGGCGTTGCTGGACGAGCGGCTGCCGATGGCACTGGTGGCCTCGCAGGCCGAACTGGCGGGACGGCTGCGGCAGGTGGTGCTCGGTCCGGTGCTGGGGCTGCCTGCGGAGGACTGCCGGGTCCTGCTGGGCACGCTGGGCACGTGGCTGGCCTGCCGGGGCTCGACGACGCGGGCCGCGCAGGTGCTGTACTGCCACCGCAACACCGTCTCGAACCGGTTGCGCCGCCTGGAGCACCTCACCGGCCGGTCCCTGTCCGATCCGACGCACGTGGTGGAACTGGCCCTGGCCCACGCCGCGGTCCTCCAACGCACGGTGGGCGAGCCCGCCCCCGCCCCGAAGCCCGGCGCCGCCCGGCCGCCGCACCGGCCCGGCTAGCCGGCCGGTTCCGCGTGCCGGGCCGAGGCGAGGAGGTAGGGGACGTCGATCACGGCCACGCCCGGGGTGAACAGCAGCCGGGCCTTCAGGCGCAGCGCGATCTGGTTGTGCAGGGGCTGCTCCCACCAGTGGCCCACGACGAACTCGGGGATGACGACGGAGAGGATGTCCGTGCCCTCTGCGGCGGCCAGTTCCTGGATGTGCGCGAGGACCGGCGCGACCACCTCGCGGTACGGGGAGTGCAGGATCTTCAGGGGTACGCCCGGGTCGTGCCGCGCCCAGGCCTCGCGCAGCCGGTGGGCCTCGTCCTCGTCGGCGGCGACCGTGACGGCGGTCAGGGTGTCGGGGTGCAGGGCCTGTGCGTAGCCGAGGGCCTGCAGGGTGGGGGCGTGTACGGCGGAGACCAGGACCAGGACGTGGTGGCGGGCGGGCTTGCGCGGCCGGGCGTCCGCGGCGACGGCGACCTGGACGGCGACCCGGTCGTAGTGGCGGCGGACCGCTTTCATGGCGGCGAAGAGCAGCGGCATGGCGATGACGACCAGCCAGGCGCCGTGGGTGAACTTGGTGACAAGGACGATGACCAGGACCAGGGCGGTCAGGGCCGCGCCGACCGCGTTGATGGCGAGCCGCCGGTGGATGTGGACCCGTTCCTGCCGCGGGGTGGCCGGGGAGGCGAGCGCGCGGCGCCAGTGCCGGACCATGCCCGCCTGGGAGAGGGTGAAGGAGACGAAGACGCCGATGATGTAGAGCTGGATGAGGCGGGTGAGCTGGGCGTCGAAGGCGACGATCAGGGTGATGGCGGTGAGGGCGAGCAGGACGATGCCGTTGGAGTAGACGAGCCGGTCGCCGCGGTTGGAGAGCTGGCGCGGCGCGTACCGGTCGCGGGCCAGGATCGAGGCGAGCATCGGGAAGCCGTTGAAGGCGGTGTTGGCGGCGAGGACCAGCACGCCGGCGGTGGCGGCCTGGAGCAGGTAGAAGAGGACGTGCCAGTCGCCGAAGGTGGCGCGGCCGATCTGGGCGAGCGCGGTGGACATCGGGGTGCCGGGGGGAAGGCCGAGTTCGGTGGGGTCGGCGGCGACGTGGACCTGGTACAGCATCGCGAGGGCGGTGATGCCCAGGAACATGGTGACCGACAGGGCGCCCATCGCGGCCAGCGTGTTGGCGGCGTTGCGGCTCTTGGGCCTGCGGAACGCGGGTACGCCGTTGCTGATCGCCTCGACGCCGGTCAGGGCCGTGCAGCCGGAGGCGAAGGCCCGCATGGCGAGGAGGACGACGCCGAGGCCGGTGAAGGTGCCGACGGCTGTGATCGGCAGGTCCGCGGATTCGGCGCGGATGGTGGCGCCGCCCGCGATCCGGACCGCGGCGACGGCGAACATCAGGTAGATGACGGCGATGAAGCCGTAGGTGGGGATGGCGAAGACCCGCCCGGACTCCCGCACCCCGCGCAGGTTCATCACCGTCAGCAGCACCACGAACGCCACCGACAGGGCCACTTCGTGGTCGCTGAGGGCGGGGACGGCCGAGGTGATGGCGTCGACGCCGGATACCACGGAGACGGCGACGGTCAGCACGTAGTCGACGAGCAGGGCGCTGGCGGCGGTGAGGGCGGCGCCCTGGCCGAGGTTCTCGGAGCTGACGACGTACGCCCCGCCACCTCCGGGGTAGGCGTAGCAGGTCTGCCGGTACGAGGCGACGACCACGACGAGGAGGAAGGCGATGGCCGCGGCGGCGTACCAGGCGAGGTGGAGCAGGGCGACGCCGCCGAGGGCGAGGATCAGCAGGATCTCCTCGGTGGCGTAGGCCACGGAGGAGAGGGGGTCGCTGCAGAAGATGGGCAGGGCGAGCCGTTTGGGCAGCAGGGTCTCGCCCAGTCGTGCGGTGTCGAGCGGCTCACCGACCAGCACGCGCTTGGGATTGATGCGCCTCATTCAGGCATGATCAGGCATTTTTCGAGGACTTCGTCCCCTTTCGTGGTGGTGTTGGGCTGTGTGGGGTGGTGTTCCCTCGTCGGGGGCCCGGCCAGTTCGGCGGCCCGGTCGGCCAGCCACAGGTCGTAGCGGGCGCTCGGCGACTGGAGCAGGGAGCGCTGGAGCACGCCCTCGATCCGGGTGAGCCGCTTGCGGGTGCCGGGCACCGATATGCCGAGGGCGCTCGCCGTGCCGGCGAGGTGGGTGTCGTTGCGCAGCCAGGCCCGTACGGTGTCGAGTGCGCCCGGCGGGGCGTCGGGTCCGGTCAGCGGGGCCAGCTGGGCGTGCGACCAGGCCGCCAGGTGCGGGTGGCGCAGTACGGCGTCCAGGTCGGCCGCGGCTCCGGCTGCGGGAGCGGGTACCGCCCCGGGCGCGGCGGGCGCCGGGGACGCGTACGGGCTCGCGCCGCCGGGTGTGAGACGCAGCGCCAGCGAGAGCGCGGCCTGCTCCGGGAGCCGGGCGAGGTCCGTGCCGAGGACGGATTCGACCAGGCGCAGCCGGCTCGCCAGGGTGTTGCGGTGGATCTTCAGGAGCCGGGTGGCGTGCGAGGAGAAGTCCAGCCATGCGTGGGCGGTGGCCCGCAGTTCCTGCCCGCCGGGGTCCTGGGGCCGCCGGGGCTCGTACGCGTGCAGCGGCGCGAGGAGGGCCTCGGCCCAGCCGGTTCCGGCCTCGTGGGCGGCCAGTTCCGGTTCGGGGGCGGGGCCGAAGCGGGCGTGGTGCCCGGTGCGGCCGCGGGCGACGGCGAGCGCGTGGAAGGCCTGGGTGTAGGCGGCCGGGGACTCCCGCAGCGACAGCTGGCCGCTGACCCCGACGACGCAGTCCGGCACGGCCCGCACCAGCGCCTCGGCCAGCGGGTCGTGGGTGGCGGAGGAGGCCCCCAGGCCGGCGGGGACGAAGGCGATGAGGTGGCGCACGTACACCGGGCAGCGCACGATCCACGCCCGGCCGCCGGTCAGCTCCCGGCACACCCGGGTGACCTCGGCGCGCTGCGCCGCCCGGGATTCGATGACGTACATGCGCATCGGGTCGGGCAGGGAGGGGGACAGCGTCTCGGCGACCTGGTGGGCGGTGGAGAGCCGGCCGGCCATCAGCAGGTGCAGGACGGCCTCGCGGGCCCGCGACTCGGCGAGGCCGGCCCGCTCCGCGCGCCGTTCGGCCTCCTCGGCGCGCAGGACGAGCTCCAGCGCGCCCGCCGCGTCGGCGAGCAGGGCGGGTGCGGCCGGGTCGTACGGCCGCTGCACCTCGGCGGCCAGGACGCGGCCGCCGTCGAGGGCGTACAGGAGCACGGCGGAGCCGTCGCCGTCCAGGGCGGCCGACCGCACGCCGCGGGCGGCCAGCTCGGCCGCGCCGCGCCGGGCCGCTTCCGGGGCGGTGCGGGACGGGCCCGGGGCGGTGTCCTTCCGCGGGTCCAGGACGCCGGTCCAGCCGCCGAGCCGGCCGGCGAGCCAGTGGAGCAGTGCGGCCGAGCCGCCGGAGCGGACGAGCCGGTGCACCTTGAGGATGTCCTCGGACCGTGTGCCGGGGCGGGCGGGTTCGGCGGGGCGGGCGGGTCCGGTCGTCCCGGTCCCGGCCACCGTCCCGGTCCCGGTCCTGGTGGTCCCGGTCCCGGTCCTGGTCCCGGCCGCGGTCCGGTCCGGCGCGTTCGGCGGGGTGGGTGCGGGCGGGGTGGCCAATGCCGGGCTCCGTTCGGCGGTGCGGGTCGCGCGGCCGCATTCAACCATCCGCCGCACACTGTGCGCTGTGATACCGGTCTCGCCCGGTCACTGTGCGCAGCGGTCCCTGCGAACCGGGCGGCGCCCGCCTAGGTTTGGCCGCGAGCGGACGGCCCCGGGAACGACGGGGGAGTCGCCGGGGCCTCCTCGCTCACATGCGGGCGGCCGCGCTGCGGATGGCCTCGCGGATCCGGAAGTAGGTGCCGCAGCGGCAGATGTTGGCGATGGCGTCGATGTCCTCGTCGGTGGGCGAGGAGGTCCGCCGGAGCAGGGCGACGGCGGCCATGATCTGGCCGGGCTGGCAGAAGCCGCACTGGGAGACGTCCTGTTCGAGCCAGGCCTCCTGCACCGGGTGCAGTTCGTCGCCGTTCGCCAGTCCTTCGATGGTGGTCACCGTACGGCCCGCGCAGGCGGAGACGGGCACGACACAGGGGCGGACGTCCGCGCCGTCGAGGTGGCTGGTGCAGGCCTTGCAGACGTCCACGCCGCAGCCGTACTTGGGGCCGCGGACGCCGAGCAGGTCGCGCAGCACCCAGAGCAGGGGCATGTCGTCGGGCGCTTCGACGGTGACGCTCCGCCCGTTGACGGTGAAGGTGTGCAAGGGCACGGTGGGGCTCCTGAACTGCCGGGTCAGCGGGGGTAGGGGGTGAAGTCGACGTCGAAGTCGAGGGGGAAGCTGCGTGGTTTGCTCCCGGTGGCGCGGGCCCAGGCGTTGGCGATGGCGCCCACGGCGGCGGGCACCCCGAGTTCGCCGGCGCCGCCGGGCTCGTCGCCGGTCGCCGGCAGCACGATGACGCGCACGTCGCGCGGGGTGTCGCGCTGGCGGGCCCAGTGGAACTGGCTGTAACTGCCTTCCAACGGGAGTCCCTTGTCCAGGTGGAGCCCGGCCCGCAGGGTGGTGGAGATGGCGTCGGTGAGCCCGCCGGTCATCTGGGCCTCCAGGCCGCGCGGGTTGACGGGCAGGCCCGCGTCGACCGCGATGACGGCCTTGGTGACCCGGACGTGCTCCCGGTCCCGCGCGTCGATCTCGACGAGGCAGGCGGTACGGGACTTGTACTCCTCGTGGAAGGCGATGCCCTGGGCGCAGCCCGCCGGCATCGTCCGGCCCCACTGTCCTTCCGTGGCCGCCGCGTCGAGGACCGCGCGCTGGGCGTCGGTCTTGAGGAAGGTGCGCCGGAACCGGTACGGGTCCCGCCCGGTCCGCGCGGCGAGTTCGTCGACCACGATCTCCTCGGCGCCGCGGGTGTTGGCGGAGTACACCGAGCGCCAGGAGCCGGTCGGGATGCCGGTGGGCACCTCGGTGAGGGCCTGGGTGGTGAGGCCGAAGTGGTAGGGGGACTTGACGGTGGTGAGGAACAGGGTCTGCGCCAGGGTGGCGTTGCCGATGCCGGACGGGAGGCTGGCGACCGTGGCGGTGAGGATCTCGCCGAGTCCGTGCCGGAAGTCGGTCTCGACGGCGGCCACCCGGTGCTCGAAGCTGAGGATCTCGCCGAGCGCGTACGTGGCGCGGATGCGGTGGTGGGTGGCGGGGCGCATGCGGCCGTGCCGGGTGTCGTCGACGCGGGTCCACATGAGGCGGACGGGCCGGCGGCAGGCCTTCGAGACGCGGGCGGCCTCCAGGGCGGCGTCGAAGAAGAGGCGGCGGCCGAAGGAGCCGCCGGCCTGGACCACGTGGACGGTGACCTTGTCCACGGGCAGGCCGAGTTCGGCGGCGATGGTCTGGCGGGCCACGATCGGGGACTTGAGGCCGGACCAGATCTCGGCGCGGCCGTCGCGGACGTCGGCGACGGCGCAGTTGGTCTCCATCGGCGCGTGGCTGACGAAGGCGAAGTCGAACTCGGCGTCCACGTACGGGGTGAGCAGCGGCGGGACCAGGAGCGGCGGGACGGCGGCGCGCAGGGTGGCGCGGACGTCGGCGTCGGAGAGGTGGTCGGCGGGGCCGGGGCCCCAGGAGACCTGGAGGGCGGCCTTGGCGTCGATGGCCTGGCCGAAGGTCTCGGCGACGACGGCGACCCCGGTCGCAACGGTGACGACGTCGAGGACGCCGGGCATGGCGCGGACGGCGGCGAGGTTGGCGACGGAGCGGACGGTGCCGCCGAGGGTCGGCGGGCGGCGTACCACGCAGGGTTTGGCTCCGGGCACGTCGAGGTCGAGGGTGTAGCGCTGGGCGCCGGTGACCATGGCGCGGGCGTCGATCCGGCCCGTGGGGCTGCCGACGAGGGTGTGCTGCGCGGTCTTCTTCGGGGTGGCGGCCGGTACGACGAGGGCCGGGTCGGCGGCGGCCGCGGAGAGGCCGCCGTAGTCGGCGGTGCGGCCGTCGGGGGCGCGTACGGCGCCGTTCGCGGTGGTCAAGGAGGAGGCGGGGAGGTTCCAGCGGCGGGCTGCTGCGGCGACGAGGCGGGCGCGGGCGGTGGCCGCGGTCCGGCGGACGGGCCCGTACAGCGAGCGGATGGCGTTGGAGCTGCCGGTGAGCTGGTTGAACAGCAGTTCGGGCCGGGCGTCGTCGAGTTCCACGCGGACGGAGGCCAGCGGCGCGTCGAGCTCTTCCGCGACGAGCATGGCCACGGCGGTGGTGAGTCCCTGGCCGACCTCTTCGCGCGGCAGCCGGAAGCGGACGGTCCCGTCGGTCTCGACGGTGAGGACGAGCAGGGCGGCGGTGGGGGCGCCGGCCAGGATGAACAGGTCGCCGAGGTCGACCAGATCGGCCGGGGCGGGCAGGGTCGGGATGACGGCGTGGGCGGGCTGGGGGGCGAGGACGTCGGCGCCGGCCCGGGTGACGAGGGCGAGCGTGGGCGCCGCGACGAGGTGGATGAGGAAGGAGCGGCGGCTCTGCCCGGTCATGTCGCTGTCCCCCTGCTAGGGAGCCCGTTTCACACGGGCCCCTCCTATCACTTCCGGCTGGTTACCGCCACGTAGGGTAGCGGCCGACCCCCGGGGTGGGAAGCGGAACGGCACGGAGAGTACGCGGGAGGGGTCCTTCGTTCGGGCGGTGCCCGCCGGGGCCCGGGCGGGACCTTGCGTACGAGTTCCGCCACCCGGAAGGGGAAGCCGTCGACCGCGCGCTCGACCGGCGCCGCCCCGGCAGGACTGTTTCCGGCCACGGGCGGACGATGGAGGGAGAGACCCCGACAGGAGGTGTGTGGCGATGGCGAAGTTCATGGACGTCCACCACGACATGAAGGGCATCACGCGGGACCAGCTGATGGAGGCCCACAGGGCCGACCTGGCGATCGAGAAGGACGAGGGCGTGCACTTCGAGCGCGCCTGGGCCGACCCGGCGTCGGGCACCGTGTACTGCCTGTCCGAGGCGCCCTCGGCGGAGGCGGTCAAGCGGATCCACGAGCGCTCCGGTCACCCGTTCAACGAGATCCACCCGGTTCCGCTCGTCGTGTGACGGCCGGGGTTCCCGCAGGACACGGGCGGGCGGGCCCGGGGGCGGGGCCTTCCGGGTCCGCCGGCCCGGACCGCGTACGGAATCATGACCGGAACCGTTCGCACGGCCGGAAGACCGACCGGGAGGCCTTTGGCATATGCCGGAAGCAAGACCGTAGCGGATGTTGCCAAACGCCTTACGGCCTTTCACGGCCTGTGCCACAGTCGTCGTAGGCCCACCCTTCATACCTGGCCGCGTCGCGCCCGTATCGGAGTCCCCATGCCGTCCCACCTGTTCGCGGACCGTCCCGCGCAGCCGCCCGAGCCCGGGTCGGTGGACGCCCTGATCTCGCAGACCCGGCGGCTGCGCGGCGGTGTGGACGCCGTGCGCCGCGACACCGTCGACGACGACGACGTCCGGGGTCGCTGGCAGCGTGCGCTGTGCGACCTCGCCGTGCACCAGCTCGACGACCTGCGCGAGCACCTGGACCAGCTCAAGGAAGGGCTGCCGCCCGCCCCCGCCCTCGAAGAGCTCCCGGAGCAGGGCCCGGAGGACGAGGCCGAGACCGGCGCGCTGACCCGCGTCGGCAGCGCCGAGTGGAACCTGCTGACGGACGAGGTCATCTGGTCCGAGGAGCTGTTCCAGATCTTCGGCCGCTCCCCCGAGGCGGGCCCGCTCCCCCTCGACGAGCTGGGATCCACCCTGTTCTCCGAGGACCAGCCGCTGCTGACCGCGATGGTGACGGCCTGTCTGGTCGACGGCAGACCCATCGACGGGGAGTTCCGCATCGTCCGGTCCGACGGCCGGGTCCGCACGCTGCACATGCGGGGCGAGCCGGTGCTCGACTCCGACGGCTGCACCGCCTCCATGTGGGCGGTGCTCCGGGACGTGAGTGAGCTGCGCCGTAGCCAGCGCGCCGTCCGCGAGTCCCGTGACTCGCTGCAGCGCCGGCGGGAGATCGCGCAGACCGAGCACCGGCTGGCGGTCGAGCTGCAGGAGGCCGTGCTCCCCCCGTGGCGCGGCTCCCTGCGGTTCCCGCACAGCGACACCGGCACGCTCGACGTGGCCGCGCACTACCTTCCGCCGGCGAGCGGTTCCCCGATCGGCGGCGACTGGTACGACGCACTCGAACTGGCCGACGGCCGCTCGCTGCTGACCGTCGGGGACCTGACGGGCCACGGCGTGACGGCCACGTCCGGCATGGCGATGCTGCTCGGCGCGCTGCGCGGGATGGCCGTGGCCGGTATCGAGCCGGGCCCGCTGATGGGCTGGCTCAACCAGCTACTGGAGTCCTCCGTACAGCCCGCGCTCGGGTCAGCCGTGTGCTGCCGCTACGACCCCGGGAGCCGGACGCTGTCCTGGGCCCAGTCCGGGCACCCGGCCCCGCTGCTGTTCCGCGGGGGCGCGGGCCGCGCCCTGGTCGCGCCCGAGGGGGTGCTCCTGGGTGCGACCTCCGGGGCGACGTACGGGCAGGCCGAGGAGCGGCTGGAGGCCGGCGACGTGCTCGTGCTGCACACGGACGGCCTCACCGCCCGCAGTACCGGCGCGGTCCGGTCGGAAGGCACCGGGCGGCTGCTCGCGCTGGCGCCCCGGGTCGCGGCGGCACGGTCGGCGCAGGACTGCCTGCGGATGGTGGTGGAGGAGTTCGGCGGGAGCGACCGCGAGGACGACGCCTGCGTCCTGGTGGCACGGATCACGGGCTGACGGACCGCAGACGACCGGGGGACGTCGTGGCCGCGCCGGAGGGCGCGGCCTTCCCCGTCTTCGCATGCCGGTGGAGGCGGACGGGGTCGCGGGAGCCGGAGCGGATGCCGTTGCGGGTGCTGTTGCGGTTGCGGGTGCTGCGGTCGTGGATGCTGCCGGTGCGGACGGGGACACGCGTGCGGTGGACCGGCTCACGGACTAGACGGTGTGCTGCGCCGGGCCGTTGGGCAGGGCGAACTTGATCTCGGCCCGCAGGTCCTCGATGCCCGCGTACCCGGCGTACTGGGCCGTGAGCCGGTACATCTCGCGCAGCCGGTCCCAGGTCCGGTGCGAGGAGGTCTCGTTCATGGAGACGAGGGCCAGGCGCGCGTAGCGGTCCGCCTGTTCGGGGTCGTCGGCGAGGAAGCAGGCGGAGGCCATCGAGATGTAGTCGAAGATCTGCGAACGCTGGTGGCCGCTGGCCCGCAGCCGCAGCGCCTCCCGGGCGTGCCGCTGGGCGATCGGGGCGGCGGCGGGGTCGTGGTCGGCGAGGGTGCGGTAGGCCAGCGCCTGCATGCCGTGCAGGTCGGCCTCGTCGAAGTGCTGCATCCACGAGGGCGGGGGGACGTCGCCCTTGTCCGACACGAACAGGTCCTCGGCCTCGCCGAGCGTGCGGCGCATGGCCTGGCCCTTGCCCAGGGCGGCCTGCGCCCAGGCCTCGATGGTGTGCAGCATGGCGCGGGTGCGCGGCAGCGTCTGCTCGCCGGAGCCGGACTGCGCCAGCTTCATCAGGTCCAGGGCCTCGTTGGGCCGGCCGAGGTGGACCATCTGGCGGGCGGCACGGGACAGCGCCTCCCCGGCGCGCGGCCGGTCACCGCCCTCGCGGGCCGCGTGCGCGGCGATGACGAAGTACTTCTGCGCGGTGGGTTCGAGGCCGACGTCGTGGGACATCCAGCCCGCCAGGACCGCCAGGTTGGCCGCCACCCCCCACAGCCGGCGCTGAAGGTGGTCGGGGTGGTGGTAGGCGAGCATGCCGCCGACCTCGTTCAGCTGCCCGACGACGGCCTTGCGCTGCAAGCCGCCGCCTCTGGAGGCGTCCCAGGCGCGGAAGACCTCCACGGAGCGCTCCAGGGCCTCGATCTCCTCGGAGCCGATGGGGGCGGCCTCGTAGCGGTCGAAGGCGACCGGGTCGGCCTGGAAGGATTCGCCGAAGCGCTTGGTGTCCTTGACGGCCCGCACGTCGGTGTGCAGCCAGTCGTACATGGCGTTGGTGAGGGCGGAGCCGGCGGTGAGCGCCACTCCCGCGCCCATCAGACCGCGACGGTTGAGCATGAGGTCCATTCCCGTGAATTCGGTGAGGACCGCGGCCGTGCGTTCGGGCGCCCAGGGCATGCCGTCGGGGTTGTCCTGCACCCCGTCCGACTGCCGTTTGGAGGTGCGCCGCTGCCGTACGAACCCGAGGTCCTCGATGGTCACGACACGACCGAGCCGCTCGGTGAACAGGGCCGCCAGTACGGTGGGAACGGGTTCTCGGGGGGTCTCCCCCATGTCGATCCAGCGCCGCACCCGCGAGGTGTCGGTGGCCAGCTGGTGGTGGCCCATGGCCGCCGCCTGCCGGTTGACCATCCTCGCCAGCTCACCCTTCGACCAGCCGGCCAGGCCGAACAGGTCGTTCAGTCGGGTGTTTGGTCCTTTGCTCACGTCAAGCCCCCAGGTTCTCGGCTGATTTGACAGTAGCCCTCCGCCAACGGGCCCACGACTATTCGCCAGCCTTCGCCAGGGCACGCTTCGTGGTCCGCCACCCGTCGCCGGGTGTCAGGTAGGAATGCGCCTCCCCGACCCGGTCACCGGCGGAACTCCCCAGGGTGAAGTACGGGATCGGCGGGGCGGCGTACGCAACTCGTCGGCGCACGAAGGGAACCGCAAGCCATGTACGCAGCAACGTCCTCCGTGTCCGCCCCGGTCCGGCCCCACCGCACGCTGCAGGCGGGCGGCGGCGCCTACCTCGATCCCGGCCGTCCCGCGGCACCGGTGCCGGGCGCCCTGCGGGCGCGGCGCGTGCCGGGGCCCGTCGCGCAGCCGCTCAGCGGAAGAATCGACCTGTCCGGGCCGCAGGGTGCGCAGCTGCGCACCGCCCTCGCCTCGGTGCAGCGGATCTGTCCGGAGTTCGCGCCGGTGCAGGTGTTGCGCCGCAGCGGCCGGTCGGTCCTGCTGGTCGGGACGACGGGTCGGGCGACGGCCGTGGCGAAGGTTTTACTGGACCACTCGCCGGAATGGCGTGAGCGGTACCGGCACGAAATAGCGACGTACCGGGCGTTCGTCCGACACCGCCCGCCGGTCCGGGTGCCGCGGCTGATCGCCGCGGACCCCGAGAACTGCACGCTGGTGGTCGAGCGGATGGCGGGCCGGGTCGCGGCATTGCAGCGGCACCCCGTGGAGGCCCCGCCGCGGGCCGACGTACGGGCTGCGCTGGGCGCGGTGTGCCGGGTGAACCAGTGGCGGCCGCCGACGGAGCTGTTCGAGGACCCGCTGAACTACCCGCAGCGGATCGCGCGGTACCACGAGCTGGGGCTGCTCACCGACCGGGACCTGGGTGACCTGCAGAAGCTGCTGCACGGCCTGAAACTGGCCGGCGTGCAGCGGCAGTTCAACCACGGTGACGCCCTGCTGTCGAACCTGCTGCTGTCCCCGGCCGGGCCGGTGCTGCTCGACTGGGAGCACGCGGGCTGGTACCTGCCCGGCTACGACCTGGCCACGCTGTGGACGGTGCTGGGCGACGCGCCGGCCGCGCGCAGCCAGATCAGTCGGCTCGCTCAGGCGTCCGGACCGGCCGCGCGGGACGCCTTCCTGGTCAACCTGATGCTGGTGCTGACCCGGGAGATCCGGATGTCCGAGACGGCCGTCCAGCGGTCGATGGCGGCGGCCACGCCGACGCAACCCCTGCAGGCGGGCGCGCTGTCCTCCGGTGAGGAGCAGCGGCTGCTGCTGCGCCGGCTGCACGACGACTGCGGCATGGCCCGCAGGGCGGTGCGTGCGGCGGTCGGAACCCGCTGACCCCGGGCGGTCCCGTACCCCGCACCCCGCACGAAAATCCCGTGGCGTACGCACCCCGTGTGCGTACCACGGGATTTCGTGCGTCCGGGCCCGCACATGGCTTGACTTCCCGTCTTCCCGCGCACAGTTTTCTGATACGGCATCAGGTTCTGTGTCTGCTTCGCCCGGTCCCTCGCCTCCCCTCCCGCTGGAGCCTGCCCATGACTGCGAGCGCCTCCCCCTCCCCCACCCCGGGTCCCCGGACCCGGCCCTCCCGCCGGTCGGTCCTCGCCGGGGCCGGGGCCGGGGTCGCGGCCGCCGTGCTGTCGGCCCCCGCAGCGCGGGCCGACGGCGCCGGACCGGGTGCACCGCTGGGCGAGTACGACGTCGTGGTGGTCGGCTCCGGGGCTGCGGGGATGACCGCGGCGCTCACGGCCGCCCGGCGGGGCCTGAGCGTGCTCGTGGTCGAGAAGGCCCCCACCTTCGGTGGTTCGGCGGCCCGCTCCGGGGCCGGCATCTGGCTGCCGAACAACTCGGTGATCCTGCGCGCGGGGGTGCCCGACACCCCGGACAAGGCCGCGGCGTACCTGGCCGCGGTGGTCGGGCCGGAGGTGCCGGCGGACCGGCAGGCGGCGTTCCTGGCGAACGGGCCGCGGATGCTGGACTTCGTGATGGCCAACAGCCCGCTGCGCTTCCGCTACATGGACGGCTACAGCGACTACTACCCGAACCTCCCGGGCGGGCTGCCGAACGGCCGCTCCATCGAGCCCGACCAGCTCGACGGCAACGTCCTGGGCGCCGAACTCGCCCGGCTGAACCCGGCGTACATGCCGGTCCCGGCCGGGATGGTGGTGTTCAGCCAGGACTACAAGTGGCTGACCCTGGCCGCGGTCAACGTGAGGGGCATGGCGGTGTCCGCCGAATGCCTGGCGCGCGGCACGGCGGCGGCGCTGCGCGGGGAGAAGCCGCTGACCATGGGGCAGGCCCTGGCGGCCGGGCTGCGGGCGGGGCTGCTGCGGGCCGGGGTTCCGGTGTGGCTCGGCAGCCCGCTGGTGGACCTGGTGCAGGAGGGCGGGGAGGTCACCGGGGTCGTGGTGGAGAAGGACGGCGTACGGGGGGTGGTGCGCGCCCGCAAGGGGGTGGTCATCGGCTCGGGCGGGTTCGAGCACAACGCGCAGATGCGGGCGCGGTACCAGCAGCAGCCGATCGGCACGCAGTGGTCGGTGGGCGCCGCGGAGAACACCGGCGACGGCATCCGGGCCGGCGAGCGGGCCGGCGCGGCACTGGCGCTGATGGAGGACGCCTGGTGGGGGCCGACGATCCCGCTGCCGGGGGAGCCGTACTTCTGCCTGGCGGAGCGGACCCTGCCGGGCGGGCTGGTCGTGAACGCGGCGGGCGGCCGCTTCGTGAACGAGGCGGCCCCGTACAGCGACGTGGTGCACGTGATGTACGAGAAGGACCGGGGCGCGCCCGGTTCGCACGTTCCCGCCTGGCTGATCGTGGACCAGAACTACCGCAACAGGTACCTGTTCAAGGACGTGCTGCCGACGCTCCCGTTCCCGGAGTCCTGGTACGCGGCGGGCGCGGTCCGCAAGGCCTGGACGTGGGACGCGCTCGCCGGGCAGATCGGGGTGCCGGCGGGGGCGCTGCGGGCGACGCTGAACCGTTTCAACGCACAGGCGTGGAGCGGGAACGACGCCGACTTCCACCGCGGGGACACCGCGTACGACCACTACTACACGGATCCGGCCGTGTTCCCGAACTCGTGCCTGGCGCCGGTGTGGGCGCCGCCGTTCTACGCGTTCCGGATCGTGCCGGGCGACCTCGGGACGAAGGGCGGCATCGTCACGGACGCCCGGGCGCGGGCGCTGCGGCCGGACGGTTCGGTGATCCGGGGGCTGTGGGCGGCGGGCAACGCGAGCGCGGCGGTGATGGGGCACAGCTACGCGGGCGCGGGATCGACGATCGGCCCGGCGATGACCTTCGGCTACGTCGCGGCGAACGACATAGCGGACACGTAGCGGGCGGGCGGGCGCCGGCGGGCGCGGGTCCGGCCCGACCCGGCCGCGGCGCCGCCCGGCTTCGGGGCCGCCCCGCTTCGACGCCGCGCCGCAGCGGGGCCCTCCGTGCCGGCCGGGACCTCAGCCCTGCTGGAAGAGCTCGGCCGGGAGCGGCTTGAGCAGCGCGTACAGGTCGTCGCTGATGGGCCGGTCCCAGCTGGCGATGGTGACCAGCACGTTGTCGCTGCGGTCGAACTGAACGCAGCTGATCCGGGTCTCGGAGAGCTTCACCTTCCGGACGATGAGGAGGTTGTCGCCCTGCATCACGGGGCAGTCCTCGGTGCCGGTGACGTGGACGTCCTCGTCGTTCTCCAGGGCGTCGAGGAGCTGGGCCACCTCGAAGGGGACCTGGCCCTCGCCGAGGTCCCGGGCCGGGGACCCCTCGGGAAGGTTGCCGATGATCATTGCGGGGCCGCGTCCGCCGAACAGGTCGTAGCGGAGAAAGACGCCCTGGCAGCTGCCGTCGGGCGCGGGCAGGAGCCCGGCCCCGAGATTGCCCGGCCAGTCACCCGGGTCCATGGCCAGGACGTCGAAGTCCGGGCCGGCGGGTGTGGCGGCGCGGTTGCGGCGGAGGAAGGACATGCCGCCATGGTACGTGGCCGGGCGCGGTTTCCGGATCCCGGGGCGGGCGGTGGCGGGCCCCTACAGGGGCGGGACGAGGGTGAACCAGTGCGCGAGGAGCTCCTTGTCGCCGGTGGTCTCCAGATCGTCCGCCGGGATCCGCCGCCAGAGGAAGAGCATCAGGTCGGAGGCGGTGCCGGCGGCCTCGACGTGCACCGGGCCGGCGGCGTCCGGCTCGACGTGGACGAGGTCCCCGGAGAAGGCCACCGTCCAGGATCCGGGACCGTCCGTACGGCGGAACCGGTAGCGCTCCCCCGCGCCGGGCGGGGCGGCGGCCACGGCCCGCCGGAAGGGGGCCATGACCTCGAAGGTCTGCGGGACGGCATCGGCGGCGAGGGCCGCGTCGACGGGACCGGGGGTGCCGGTGGCGCCCTCCGCGTCCCAGCGGTGGATCGCCAGCTCGATGGCCTGCATCCGCAGCCAGAACCCGCTGGTGCGCCGGCCGGGGTCGGCGGACCAGGTCCACACGGACTCCTCGGGTCCGAGGTCGCGGAACAGGTCGGCGAGCTGCCGCGCGCCCTGCGCGAACCAGTCCGTCACCGGCTGCGTCAGCGGCCCCCGGTTCGGCGCCCGCTCCGGGAGCGGCCACGCGGCCCGGGTCGCCGGGTCCTCGGGGAGCTCGAAGAGGGAGAGGTCGGTGGGGTCGGGGGGCGCGGCGAGTCGGTCGCGCAGGATGCGGCCGACGAAGCGGTGGACTCCGCCCAGATGGACGAGCAGGTCGGAGGCCGACCAGCCGGGGCAGGACGGCACGAGGGGCAGCGGGCCTTCGCCGGCTTCGGCGACGGCGCGTCCGACGGCCTTCTCGAAGGCCAGGATCTCGTTGCGGAAACGGGACAGGTGTGCGCTGTGGTCCATGCGGCAACACTGCCCGCCGGGCGGGTGGGTGTACCGGGGTTGCGCTGCGCGCGTACGTGGTGGTGCGCGGTGGTGCGCGCGGTGCACGATGGCGCCCCCAGTACACCCGAGCCACGCCGACGAGCGGCCCGACGCCGCGGGGTGTGCGGACACCGCCGGGATGTGCGGACACCGCCGGGGGTCGGCCGCCGCCGGGGTGACGGCCGGGTACGCCGACGCCGCCGGGCGCTGCGGCTGCGCGGTCCGGCGGCGTCGGCGGGTGGCCGGGGCGGGCGGGTCAGGTGAGGTCGAACTCGCCGCCCCGGGCGCCGAGGACGAACCTGCGCCACTCGTCCGGCGCGAAGATCAGCGAGGGGCTCTCGGGGCGCTCGCTGTTGCGCATCGCGATGAACCCCTCGACGAAGGCGATCTGGACGTCGCCCGCCCCCCGGCTGCTGGACTGCCAGTCCGCCTGACTGAGGTCCAGGTCCGGCTTGCCCCAGCCGGAGGTCGGCTGCGAAGTGATGGTGTCGGTCACGTGCGTGCTCCTCCCGGTACGTCGTCCGGGAGCCAGGGTAGCCATAGCGGCGCGTGTCGCACAGGCCACAGTGCGTCACCCCCGACCGTCCCGTCGCCCCGCCGCGGTGCGCGGTCCCGTCCGGCCCGGGCCGGACCGCGGTCCCGTGCCGGTCAGGAGACCGGGGCCGCGGATCCGACGAGCCACATGGCGAAGAACTGCGCCCCGCCGCCGTACGCGTGTCCCAGCGCCCGTCGGGCTCCGGGCACCTGGTGCTCCCCGGCCCGGCCGCGGACCTGGAGGGCTGCCTCGGCGAAGCGGATCATGCCGGAGGCGCCGATCGGGTTGGTGGACAGGACGCCTCCGGAGGGGTTCACGGGGAGGTCCCCGTCGAGTTCGGTCACGCCCGCCTCGGTGAGCTTCCAGCCCTCGCCCTCCTGTGCGAAGCCCAGGTTCTCCAGCCACATGGGCTCGTACCAGGAGAACGGCACGTACATCTCCACGGCGTCGATCTCGCGCCGCGGGTCGGTGATGCCCGCCTGCCGGTACACGTCGGCCGCGCAGTCCTTGCCGGCCTGCGGCGAGACGAAGTCCTTCCCGGCGAAGAGGGTCGGCTCGCTGCGCATCGCACCGCCGTGCAGCCAGGCGGCCGGCCCGGGCGAACGGGCCGCGCCCGCCCGGTCGGTGAGGACCATGGCGCAGGCGCCGTCCGAGGAGGGGCAGGTTTCGGAGTAGCGGATCGGGTCCCACAGCATGGGCGAGGCCTGGACCTTCTCCAGGGTGATGCCGTGCTCGTGGAGGTGCGCGTACGGGTTCTTCAGCGCGTTGCGGCGGTCCTTGTAGGCGACGAGCGAGCCGACGGTGTCGGGCGCGCCGGTGCGCCGCATGTACGCGCGTACGTGCGGGGCGAAGAAGCCGCCCGCGCCCGCCAGCAGGGGCTGTTGGAAGGGGACGGGCAGCGACAGGCCCCACATGGCGTTGGATTCGGACTGCTTCTCGAAGGCCAGGGTGAGTACGGTGCGGTGGACGCGGGCGGCGACGAGGTTGGCGGCGACCAGCGCCGTGGACCCGCCGACCGAGCCGGCGGTGTGCACGCGCAGCATGGGCTTGCCGGTGGCGCCGAGGGCGTCCGCGAGGTACAGCTCGGGCATCATCACGCCCTCGAAGAAGTCGGGGGCCTTGCCGATGACGACGGCGTCGACGTCCGCCCAGGCCAGTTCGGCGTCGGCGAGGGCGCGGACCGCGGCCTCGCGGACGAGGCCGGCGATGGACACGTCGTGGCGGGCGGCGACGTGCTTGGTCTGGCCGATGCCGACGACGGCCACGGGCTCCTTGCTCATGTGCGGTCCCCTTCCAGGACGGCGACCAGGTTCTGCTGCAGGCAGGGGCCGGACGTGGCGTGGGCGACGGCCCGGTCGGACTCTCCGCGGTGGATCCGGGCGGCGGCCTCGCCGATCCGGATCAGGCCGGCGGCCATGAGCGGGTTGGCGGCGAGCGCCCCGCCGGAGGGGTTGACGGCCACCGCGCCGTCGTCCCCGATGCCGAGGGCCCTGCGCAGCACGACCTCCTGGGAGGAGAACGGGGCGTGCAGTTCGGCGGTGTCCACGGGTCGGTCGAAGAAGCCGGCGTGCCGGGCGGCGGTCCGGGTGGACGGGGAGTCGGTGAGGTCGCGCAGACCCAGGCCGTGGGCCTCGATGCGGTGGTCGATGCCGGTGATCCAGGCCGGGCGGGCGCACAGCCGCCGGGCGGCGTCCGCGGCGGCCAGGACGACCGCGGCCGCGCCGTCGCCGATGGGCGGGCAGTCGCCCGTGCGCAGCGGCCGCACCTGGTAGTCGCCCTGCGGGACGGGGCCGCGGAGCTGGGCGTGCGGGTTGGCCCCTGCGGCGGCCCGGCTGCGGGCGCCGATGGCGGCGAGGGCGGGCTCGTCGGTCTCTCCGGCGTCGATCAGTGCCTGGGCCTGGAGGGCGGCCAGGGCCACCGAGTCGGGCCACAGGGGCGCCAGGTAGTACGGGTCGAGCTGCCGGGTCAGGACGTCGCGCACCGGTCCCGGGGAGGACTTGCCGTACGCGTAGACGAGCGCGGTGTCGGCCTCGCCGGTCTGGATCTTGACCCAGGCCTCGTAGAGGGCCCAGGCGCCGTCCATCTCGACGTGGGATTCGGAGATCGGCGGCCAGGCGCCGACGCCGTCGAGGGTCATGGTGAACGAGAAGGCCCGGCCGGCGAGGTAGTCGGAGGAGCCGGAGCAGGTGAAGCCGATCTCTCCCGCCTTCAGTCCGGTCTGCCGGAGCACCTCGTGCAGGACCGGCATGACCATCTCGACTTCGCTCAGCTCGTCCGTGCGGCGCAGGTGGTCGCTCTGCGCGAAGGCGACGACCGCGACCTCGCGCGCGTACCGGGTCCCGTCGGTCACAACAGCTCCTTGTACGCCTCGTAGTCCGCGTCCGGCTCGCCGGTGGGACGGTAGTGGTCGGGATAGCGGCCGCCTTCGGTCCACACGGGCTCGACGCGCAGGCCCATGCGGACCTGGTCGTAGGGGATGCCGCCGATGCGGCCGTGCAGGGCGAGGTCGGCGCCGTCGAGGGCGATGTGCGCGTAGACGTACGGCACTTCGACGGCGTCGTTCATGGCGTTCCTGGCCTTGATGTTGACGATGCAGAAGGTCGTGACCGTGCCGCGCGGACCGACCTCGACCCGGTCGGTGGTGGCGACCCCGCAGGTGGGGCAGGCGCCGCGGGGCGGGACGTACACCTTGTGGCAGGAGGGGCAGCGTTCGCCGACGGTGCGGTGTTCGGCGAGGGCGCCCAGGTACGCGGTCTGGGCGCGGCCGGGGCTGTAGGTGTAGTCGAGGCGGGCGGGGGCGACGATGCCGGTGACGGGCTCGGGGAGGACCCCGTCGTGCGGGGCGGGGGTCGCGGCCGCGGGTTCGCCGGGGCCGCCGGGTGCGTACGGCTCGAAGCAGGCGATGTCGGTGATGGCGCCGGTGCGTTCGGCGGCCCAGCGGACGCGCACCCGCATGCCGGTGCGGACGGCGTCCGGGCCGGGCGCGTCGAGGGCGTGCAGCAGGGCGGTGTCGGCCCCGTCGAGGCGGACCAGCACCCAGGCGAAGGGGGTGCCGAGGGGCTGGTTCGGGCGGGGATGGCCGTTCCAGGCGAAGGTGGTGACGGTGCCGGTGGGGGCGACCTCGACGAGCTCGCGGAGTTCCTCGGCGGTGACGGGGTCGTACTCGACGGGCGGGACCATCACCCGGCCGTCGGAGGTCTTCACGCCGAGGAGGACGCGCTCGCGCAGCCCGGTGAGGAAGGCGCTCTGCACCGGTCCGAGGGACCGGGTGAAGGGGAACTCGACGACGAGGGGCGCGCGCAGCACCTCGGGCGGGGACGCGGCGGTCATGGCGGCTCTCCCAGTTCTCCGGACGGGCGGGTGAGTAGGGTGCTGCGGCGGCGGCGCGGGCGGACGAGCGAGGGGCGGCGGCGCGGCGGTCTAGGCGCGGCGGTACACCGGGGGACGTTTCCCGGCGAAGGCCCGGGCGCCCTCCTTGGCGTCGGCCGTGTCGAAGACCGGCCAGCCGCGGGCGAGTTCGGCGGCCAGTGCCGTGGTCTCGTCGAGTCCGGCGGTCTCGTAGACCGAGGCCTTGACAGCCTCGACGGCGAGGGGGCCGCAGGCGTTGATCTGTTCGGCGATCTCCAGGGCCGCGCCCAGGGCCGTGCCGGTGGGGACGACGTGGCCGACGAGCCCGATCCGAGCGGCCTCCTCCGCGGAGTACGGCCGGCCGGTCAGGAGCATTTCCAGGGCGTGGGTGCGGGGGATCTGGCGCGGCAGCCGTACGGTCGAGCCGCCGATGGGGAACAGGCCCCGCCGGACCTCGAAGAGCCCGAAGGTGGCGCCGGCGCCCGCGACCCGGATGTCGGTGCCCTGGAGGATCTCGGTGCCGCCGGCCACGCAGTACCCCTCGACGGCGGCGATGACGGGCTTGCGCGGCCGGTGGTGGCGCAGCATCGCCTTCCAGTGCAGGTCGGGGTCGGCCTTCAGGCGGTCGCGGTACCCGTCCCCGGCCATGCCCTTCCCGGCGAGCGCCTTGAGGTCCATCCCGGCGCAGAAGTCGCCTCCGGCGCCGGTCAGCACGATCGAGCGGACGCTGTCATCCGCATCGGCCTCCAGCCAGCCGTCGTGGAGCCCGACCAGCAGGGGCAGCGAGAGCGCGTTCTTCGCTTCGGGCCGGTTCATGGTGAGCACGAGCGTGGCGCCGTGCCGTTCGACGGTGAGGTGTTCGGTGCCGCCCATTGCCGTCCTCCCTCTCGAGACCTAGAACAGGTTGCAGGAGCGTGGTGTGCAGTTCAAGGGTTTTCTGACACTCAGTCAGTTTTGTTGTCCCGCACCCTTCCCAGTTGGTCCGGGCGGCGCTCTAATGGCCGCCGGGCGGCCCGGCCGGCCGGCCGCCAAGGGAGCTTCGGGGGTGAGGAGGAACGGTGGAGTACAACCTTGCCGACCTGTTCGAATCGGTCGTGGACGTGGTCCCGGACCGCGAGGCCCTGGTGTACGTGGACCACCCGGGGACCGGTGCCGAGCGCCGCCTCACGTACGCGCAGCTGGACGCGGCGGCCAACCGCGTCGCCCACCACCTGCGGGACAGCGGGCTGAAGGCCGGCGAGCACGTGGGCCTGCACCTCTACAACGGGGTCGAGTACCTCCAGACCGTGCTGGCCTGCCTGAAGGCCCGGCTGGTGCCGGTGAACGTCAACTACCGGTACGTGGAGGAGGAGCTGGTCTACCTCTACGACGACGCCGACCTCGCCGCGCTCGTCTTCGAGGGCGAGTTCACGGCGCGGGTGGCGGCCGCCCTGCCCCGGACACCGAAGCTGCGCCACCTGATCCGGGTCGGGCGGGCCCCCGAGGGGGCAGCCGAGCCGGCCGTCGCCCCGGTGCCGTTCGCGGACGCGGAGGCGGCCGGCTCGCCGGACCGCGGCTTCGGGCCCCGCTCCCCCGACGACCTGTTCATCATCTACACCGGCGGCACGACCGGCATGCCCAAGGGCGTCATGTGGCGGGCGGAGGACCTGTTCTTCGCGGGCCTGTTCGGCGGGGAGCCGTCGGGCGAGCCGGTCAAGCGGCCGGAGGAGCTGGCGGAGCGGGCCGCGGCGCGCGACCCCGGGCTCACCTTCTTCCCCGCCCCACCGCTGATGCACGGCACCTCGACGCTGACCTCGTTCATCGCCTTCAACTACGGCCAGCGGGTGGTCATCCACCGCAAGTACGTCCCCGAGGAGGTGCTGCGGACCATCGAGAAGGAGAAGGTGTCGAGCGTGTCCCTGGTGGGCGACGCGATGCTGCGGCCGCTCATCGACGCGCTGAAGGGCCCGCTGCGGGGGACCGACCTGTCCTCACTGTTCAGCGTGTCCTCGTCCGGGGCGATCATGTCGGACTCGGTCCGCGCCGAGTTCCTGCGGCTCGTCCCGAACGTGCTGCTGCTCAACAACTTCGGCTCCTCGGAGTCCGGTTCCAACGGTCGGGCGGCCGACGACGCCGGCCCGGAGCGGGGCTTCCGGCTCGTCGTCAACGACCGTACGCAGGTGGTGGACCCGGCGACGCACGAGCCGGTGCCGCCGGGCGTGCCCGGGCGGCTCGCGCAGCGCGGCCACGTACCGCTCGGCTACTACAACGACCCCGCGAAGACCGCCGAGACCTTCTTCCGCAAGGGCGCGGAGCGGTGGGTGCTGCTCGGGGACATGGCCACCGTGGACGCCGAGGGCATCGTCACCGTGCTGGGGCGCGGCTCGCAGTGCATCAACACGGGCGGCGAGAAGGTGTACCCAGAGGAGGTGGAGCAGGCGCTGAAGGCGCATCCGGACGTGTACGACGCCCTGGTCGCCGGGGTGCCGGACGCGCAGTGGGGCAGCCATGTCGCGGCGGTGGTCCAACTGCGCGGGGGCGCGCCGGAGCCGACGCTGGACGAGATCCAGAGCCACTGCCGGACCAGGCTGGCGGGGTACAAGATCCCGCGCCAGCTGGTCATCGCACCGGCCGTGCAACGGTCGCCGAGCGGCAAGGCGGACTACCGGTGGGCGAAGTCGGTGGCGGTGGAGGCCGACGCGGCGGCCGCCCGCCGGAACCCGCCGCCGGCCGGGTGACGGGGGCCCGGCCCCCGGCCAGGCCCCGTCCCGTCGTACGGGGTGACGGAAAGCACGGGCGCACCCTGTCGTGCGACCACTCGTTCGAGTCATTGATTTTGGCCACCCCGGTCGGGCAATGTACCGAATGATCGGTCGGCTGTTCGGCTCACGACGGGGTGAGGGCACATGACGCAGTACGAGGACCTACGGGACGCGGGCGAGCGGCTCGGCCGCGAGGAGCTGGCCGCACTGCAGCTGACCCGGCTGCGGGACACCCTGGCCCGCGCCTACGAGCGGGTGCCCTTCTACCGGCAGGCCTTCGACAAGGCCGGGGTGCATCCGGACGACTGCCGCTCCCTCGCCGATCTGGCCCGCTTCCCGTTCACCACGAAGGCGGACCTGCGCGGGCAGTACCCGTTCGGCATGTTCGCCGTGCCCCGCACGGAGGTGCGCCGACTGCACGCCTCCAGCGGCACCACCGGCCGCCCCACGGTGGTCGGCTACACCGAGCGGGACCTGGACACCTGGGCCGCGGTCGTCGCCCGCTCGATCCGGGCGGCCGGCGGACGGCCGGGCCAGATCGTGCACATCGCCTACGGGTACGGCCTGTTCACCGGGGGCCTGGGCGCGCACTACGGGGCGGAACGGCTGGGCTGTACGGTCGTGCCCGCCTCCGGCGGTATGACGGACCGCCAGGTACGGCTGATCCAGGACTTCCGGCCCGAGGTCATCATGGTGACGCCCTCGTACATGCTGACCCTGCTCGACGAGATGGAGCGGCAGGGCATCGACCCGCGCAGCACCTCCCTGCGAACGGGGATATTCGGCGCGGAACCGTGGACCGAGGGGATGCGCCGGGAGATCGAGGAGCGGCTCGACATCGACGCGGTGGACATCTACGGCCTGTCCGAGGTCATCGGCCCGGGCGTGGCGCAGGAGTTCGCCACCCACAAGGACGGCCTGCACGTGTGGGAGGACCACTTCTACCCGGAGGTGGTGGACCCGCTGACCGGCGAGGTACTGCCGGACGGCGAGCCCGGTGAGCTGGTGTTCACCTCCCTCACCAAGGAGGCCATGCCGGTGGTGCGCTACCGGACCCGGGACCTGACGCGGCTGCTGCCGGGCACCGCCCGGCCCGCGTTCCGGCGCATGGAGAAGATCACCGGGCGCAGCGACGACATGCTCATCCTGCGCGGGGTGAACCTGTACCCGACCCAGATCGAGGAGATCCTGCTCGGCACGCCCGGTCTGGCCCCGCACTTCCAGCTGCGGCTGTACCGCGAGGGCCGGATGGACGCGCTGACGGTACGGGTGGAGGCGCGCCCGGACACGGACTCCGCCCGTCGGGAGTCCGCGGCCGCCGCCGTGGTGCGGGCGGTCAAGGAGGGCATCGGCGTCACCGTCGCGGTCGAGGTCGTCGACCCGGAGACGCTGGAGCGTTCCGTGGGCAAGCTCAAGCGGCTGGTCGACCTGCGCGGCGCCGGGGAGGGCGGGGACACGCGTCCGGGCGGCTGAAACCGTTCCTCATCAGTGAGCAGGAGTAGGTCTCGGACCTATACCTGGTCACTGCGGACATCCCGAACGGCTTTGGGTGTCCTGGTCGCCCGCGTACTCGCCGCGTCCGGCTGCACGGATCGTGTCCGTGGTCCGGAGACGCGGCGGCGGGTTTCCCCACGCCCAAGGGCTTCCGGTCCGGCCTGGACGGTCCGTCGTTCTTCGAGCGGTACCCGCCTGGATCCTTCTTGGTGCCCTTCTCCCCGATGGGCTGGGACAGACGGTGCCGAATCATCGTGAGGCCTGCTTCGAGGCCCTGGATGTGCGCGAGCTGGCAGCGCGGGACAAGGCCCACTGGTCGTGCGTTGCCTTGGTGATCGCCCCCGCCCAGCGGGACGATGACTCAGAGGTCAGGCTCTTCTTCCGGGCCGCCCACGTGTCCGTGGAGCGTTCCAGGCCGTCCGCGCACCGGGCCTTGGGATCACGGGAGGCAAGCGACCCGAGGTGCGCGCCTGCCAGTCGCAACACCTTCCCGTCGGCGGGTGTCAGGCCCCCGGCGGTCGCGAATCGCCACACCGGATGGCCCCAGGGCAACGAACGGCGCAGCTCACTGACCCAACTTCAAGGACCAGCAGGTGGAGACCCCCGATCGGCCGTACTTCGGGGCGGCCCCCGAGAGCCGTCGGGCCCGTGCGGGTAGTGCATGAGGCGTGACCGCCAAGCTCCGACAGCTCCACGACCGGCTCCAGGCCTCCCCGGTCGGGCTCGCCTGGAGCCGGGGGCGCGAGATGGAGCTGATGCACCGGGCCATGGGCTTCGCCGCCCTCGGGTTCCTGACCCTGGTGCCGCTGCTGGTCGTGGTGGCGGCCGCCGCGCCCGGCAGCGGCTCGAACTTCGGCCGCTGGCTGGGCCAGGCGCTCGGGGTCGCGGCGTCCTCCCGGGCCCGGATCGAGATGCTGTTCGCGTCGGCCGACCTGGCGCTGGAGCGGACCACCGCCTTCGGCCTCGCCGCCCTGGCGGTGTTCGGCCTGACCTTCGGGTCGGCCGTGCAGACCGGGTACGAGAAGGTGTGGGACCTGCCCACGGCCCGGTGGCACACCATGTGGCGGCACGTCGTCTGGCTGGCCCTGCTGGTGTGCTACCTGGCGCTGCTCGTGGGGGTCCCCGCCCCGTCGGACAACACCCTGGGGAACCTCCTCGTCGGCACCGGGGACGTCGTCGGCACCTGCGTCTTCTTCTGGGGGTCCCAGCGCCTGCTGCTGGGCGGGCGGGTCCGCTGGCGGGCCCTGCTGCCCGGGGCCGTGGCGACCGGCCTGGGCCTGCTCGGCCTGCGGATCTTCTCCCAGCTGGTGTTCTCACCGCTGATCGCCTCCAACGCCGTGACGTACGGGCCGTTCGGCACGCTGCTGGTCGTCCAGTCCTGGCTCGTCGGCGTCGGCTTCGTCGTCTACGGGGGCGCGCTCGTGGGCCGAATGGTCCACGAACACCTGACCCTGCGCCGGTTGCGGCACGACGGCCTGCTCCTCGAATGAACCGCCCCGTCCGGCTTCCTGCCCGACCGACCGGGCCGCAGGGCGACGTCGACGTACGGGGTGCTGTCGCCGGGCAGCCGGTAGCGGTCCAGGACCGCCTCGACGAAACCGCCGTGTCAGCGGTCGGCCGGCCGGCCGAAACGGTCGCGCAGCTCCCGCTTGAGGATCTTGCCGCTGGCGTTGCGCGGCAGGGCCTCGACGAACAGCACCCGCTTCGGGGCCTTGAAGTGGGCCAGCCGCTCCCGTGCGTACGCCAGCAGCTCCGCCTCCGCCAGGTCCCCGCGCGGCACCACCACGGCCGTGACCGCCTCGATCCACCGCTCGTCGGGCAGTCCCACGACCGCCGCCTCGGCCACCGCGGGGTGCGTGTAGAGCACGTCCTCGACCTGCCGGGAGGCGACCAGCACCCCGCCCGAGTTGATGACGTCCTTGACCCGGTCGACGACCGTGAAGTACCCCTGCGCATCGCGCACCGCCAGGTCACCGGAGCGGAACCAGCCGTCCCTGAAGGCTTCCTGCGTGGCCCCGGGGTCGTTCCAGTAGCCCAGGCAGAGCTGCGGCGAGCGGTACACCACCTCGCCCGCGGTGCCGTCGGGCACGTCCGCGCCGTCCTCGTCGACGACCTTCGCCTCGACGTGCCGGACCGGCCGCCCGCAGGACTCCAGCCGCCCGTCGTGCTCCGCGGGCCCGAGCACGGTGGCCAGCGGCCCGATCTCGCTCTGCCCGAAGCAGTTGTAGAAGCCGAGCCGGGGCAGCCGTGCCCGCAGCCGCTCCAGGACCGGCACCGGCATCACGGACGCCCCGTATTACGCCTTGCGCAGTCCGCCCAGCTCGCGCCGCTCGAACTCGGGGTGGTCGGCGAAGGCGATCCAGACCGTGGGCGGCGCGAAGAAGCTGTCCGCCCTTCCCGCCTCCACCAGCTCGAACAGCTCTTCGGCCACGGGTGCGTCCAGGATCGTGTTCCGTGCGCCGACGGCCAGGTAGGGCAGCAGGAAGACGTGCATCTGCGCCGAGTGGTACAGCGGCAGGGCGTGCGCCGGCAGGTCCTCCGCGTGCAGGTCCAACGCCTCGACGGCGCTCTCGTACGCGTGGGCCAGCGCCCGGTGCGTCATTATCGCGCCCTTGGGCAGGGCGGTGGTGCCGGAGGTGTACAGCAGCTGGACCACGGCGCCCGGGTCGCCGGCCGCCTCGCACGGCAGCGGTTCGGCGAGCTCGTCGAGGAAGGAGCCGGGTGCGTCGCGCAGCGGCCGCACCGGGTACCCGTCAGGGATCCGCGGGGTCAGGTCCGGGTCGGCGAGGACCAGCGCGCCCGCGCAGTCGGCCAGGATGTGCGCGAGGTCGTCGCCGGTGAGGTTCTGGTTGACGGGGACGTGCGTGAGGCCGGCCCGGGCGCAGGCGAGGAAGGCGAGCAGGTAGGCGTCGGAGTTGTGGGCGAAGGCCACGACGCGGTCGCCGGCGTCCAGCCCGTACCGCCCGCGCAGGACGGCGGCTCCGGTGGAGACCGCCGCGTCGAGCTCGGCGTACGTCCACGCCCGGTCCCGGTACCGCAGGGCCTCCCGCTCGGGGAACCGGCGCGCGCTGTCCCGCACGAGCCCGTCGACCGTGTTGTCCCGCACTGCCGTCATACCGCGATCCTCGTGCCCCCGCGCACGACGGGTCAACCACCGGGACCCGAACGGGCCGCCGGCCCCCGGCCGGTACCCGGCACCCCGTCTGCCGTACCGGCGACGTCCGAGCAGCTCCGGCGCGCGCACCGCGTACGGCACGGCGTCCTCGTGGGCGATCAGGTGGGGGGTGCGGATGTACGGCGTCGAGCCGCGCAGGGAGCGGGCTCACGGGCTCACCGCCAGGAAGAGGTAGGCGGCCAGGACGACCACGTGGACGCCTCCTTGCAGCAGGGTGGCGCGGCCGAGTACGACGGTGAGGGTGCCGACCGAGACCGTGAGGGCGAGCAGCACCATGTGGACCGGCCCGAGGCCGAGCACCAGCGGGCCCGACAGCCACAGGGAGGCGAGGGCGATGGCCGGGATGGTGAGGCCGATGCTGGCGAGGGCGGAGCCGTACGCGAGGTTGAGGCTGGTCTGGACGCGGTCGCGGCTGGCGGCGCGGACGGCGGCGAGCGTCTCGGGCAGCAGGACGAGCAGGGCGATGACGACGCCGACGACGGCCTGCGGCAGGCCGGCCTCCGCCACGGCCGACTCGATGGTCGGCGAGACGGCCTTGGCGTTGCCGACGACGGCGACGAGGGCGACGAGCAGCAGCCCGAGGCTGATCCCGGCGGCGCGGGCGCTGGGCGGCGCGGCATGGTTGTCGTCGCCGGTGTCGGTGCCGGTGACGACGGGCAGGAAGTAGTCCCGGTGCCGGATGGTCTGCACGGAGACGAACAGCCCGTAGAGGGCGAGCGAGGCGCAGGCGGCGAAGGTGAGCTGGGCCCCGGAGAACTCGGGGCCGGGTTTGCTGGTGGTGAACGTCGGCAGGACCAGGCTGAGGGTGGCGAGGGTGGCCACGCTGGCGAGGGCGGCGCCGGAGCCCTCGGCGTTGAACACGGCGACCCGGTTGCGCAGGGCACCGACGAGCAGGGACAGACCGACGATGCCGTCGCAGGTGATCATGACGGCGGCGAAGACGGTGTCCCGGGCCAGCGAGGCGGTTTTGACGCCGCCGTCGACCATCAGGGTGACGATGAGGGCCACTTCGATGACGGTCACGGCCACCGCGAGGACGAGGGACCCGAACGGCTCGCCCACCCGGTGGGCGACGACCTCGGCGTGGTGCACGGCCGCGAGCACCGCGCCGGCGAGGCACAGCGCGACGATCGCCACCGCGTATCCCGGCAGGTCCCGCCCCCAGCTGAACACGAGCGCGAGGAGCGAGACGAGGGGGACCAGGACGGTCCATGCAGCGGCGGGGAGCCTGAGGACTGCGCGTCTCATGCCCCCACGCTGCCACGCCCCGTGGTCCGCCGCGCGACCGGCGGCGCGGGCCGGCCGCGGTCCCCGCGCCGGGGACTGCGGCCGGCCGCCTCTGCCGTGGGCGGGCTACCAGAAGATGACGGCGTATCCGTCACCGCTGCCGATCGACGTACCGCCGTTGCCGCCCGACGTGGTGCCGCTGGCACCGCCCCCGGCACCGAAGCCGCCGGTGCCGGCGGCGTCGGGCAGGCCGATGATGCCGTCGGCGACGCCGCCGCTGCTGTTGCCGGTCGGGGTCTCCCCGGGCCGGGTCACGCCGCCGGTGCGGCACGTGGCGGTGCCGCCGGTGCCGGGCGTGCCGTCCGCTCCGTCGACGGTGGTCCCGCCACCGCCCCCGCCACCGCCGCCACCGCCGCCGGCGGTGACCAGGACGTCACCCTTGGGCGAGGCCAGGGTGGTGGCGGTGCCCGCCGTGCCCGGGTTGCCGGCGGTGCCGGGGCCTCCGCCCGTGCCGCCGGGGCCACCGGTGCCGCCCGTGCCGCCGTCGCCGACGACGACCACGTACGCCTGCCCCGGCTTCACCGGGACGGCGCACCACGCCAGGCCGCCGCCACCGCCACCGCCGCCGGTGCCGCCGTCGCCGACGTTGGTGCCGCTGCCACCGCCACCGCCACCGCCACCGCCACCGCCGGCGCCCCAGGCCTGGATGAACACCGAGGTCACGCCCGGCGGGGGCACGAAGGTCCCGTCGTTGGTGTACTCCTGCACTCCGTGGTGCGGGGACTTCTGCTTCTGCTTCGGCTTCTGCTTCTGCTTCGGCTTCTGCTTGTCCTCCCCGGGCGGCGGGGCGTCCTCGGGACGGCCTTCCTCGCCCAGGGAGGGGTCGTCCTGGTCCGGCGGCGGCTCCAGCAGGTTCCGGGCGGAGGTGACCGCACGGGCCTCGGGGTCACCGGCCGCCTGGGCCAGCGGGGACATGACCAGCAGCTGGCCGGCGACGGCCGCCGCCGTGAGGGCCGCGACGCCCAGGGCCCGGCGCCGGGAGCGGCGGGAGGTGGTACTCGCGTTCATGACTTCCTTACCTCCCTCGGCCGCGCAGGCCGGAGGGAGTGCGTGAGATGGCGTGGGATTGCGGACCGAGTCGGTCCGCCGCCCATCTCATCGATGTCCGCGGGCGCCCTGCCACAGGCGCGGCCGTCGGTTAGCCCGGGCGGCCCGCAAGGTTGCGCTGCTGAGCGTACGGCCGGGGCGTGGCGCCATCGGAAGGCCGCGCCCGGTCGCGCTGCCCGTCCGCCTGCCGCCGGGCCCCGGTCACACCGCCCGGTCGCGGCCCTCCCAGTACGGGTCGCGCAGGCGCCGCTTGTACAGCTTGCCGTTGGGGTCGCGGGGCATCTCCGTGATGAAGTCGACGGTCCTGGGCCGTTTGTAGCCGGCCAGCAGGCCCGCGCAGTGCGCCAGGATCCCGGCGGCCAGCTCCTCCCCCGGTTCGTGGCCGTCGGCCGGCTCGACGACCGCTTTGACCTCCTCGCCCCAGTCGGCGTGCGGGATGCCGAAGACGGCGGCGTCGGCGACCGCCGGATGGGTGAGCAGCGCGGCCTCGATCTCGGCGGGGTAGATGTTGACCCCGCCCGAGATGATCATGTCGATCTTGCGGTCGCGGAGGAAGAGGTAGCCCTCCTCGTCCAGCAGTCCGAGGTCGCCGACCGTGAAGAAGTCGCCGATGCGGTTCTTCCGCGTTTTGCCCTCGTCCTTGTGGTAGCTGAAGCCGCCGGTGTTCATCTTCATGTAGACGGTGCCGACTTCCCCGGCGGGCAGCCGGTTGCCGTCGTCGTCGAAGACCGCGAGCTCGCTGATCGGCCAGGCCCGGCCGACCGTGCCCGGCTTCTTCAGCCAGTCCTCGGCGGTGGCGAAGGCCCCGCCGCCCTCACTGGCCGCGTAGTACTCCTCCACGCACTGCCCCCACCAGGCGATCATCGCCCGTTTGACGTGCTCGGGGCAGGGGGCGGCGCCGTGGATGGCATGCCGCATGGAGCCGACGTCGTACACCGACCGGGTCGCCTCCGGGAGGGCGAGCAGCCGGTGGAACTGGGTGGGGACCATGTGGGTGTGGGTGCAGCGGTGGGCTTCGATCAGCCGCAGCATCTCCTGTGGCGCCCACTTGTCCATCAGCACCAGCGGGTGGCCCATGTGCAGCGAGGCCCCGGCGAACTGCAGGACCGCCGTGTGGTAGAGCGGCGAGCAGACCAGGTGGACGTTGTCGTCGAAGGGGCGGATGCCGAAGATGCCGAGGAAGCCGCCGAGGTGGGTCTCCTCGGGGGTCCTGCCCGGCAGCGGGCGGCGGATGCCGCGGGGGCGGCCGGTGGTGCCGGAGGTGTAGTTCATGACCCAGCCGAGGGTGCGCTCCGCGGGGGGTGTGCCGGGCCTGCCGTCGAGGAGTCCGGCGTACGGGCGGAAGCCGGGGACGGCGCCGACGGCGTAGCGGTGCGTCGCGGGAAGGGCGGCCTCGTCGGCCGCGGCGGTGGCGGCGTCGGCGAAGCGGTCGTGGGCGATGAGCACCTTGGCCCCGGAGTCGGAGACGATCCAGGCGATCTCGGGGCCGACGAGGTGGTGGTTGACGGGGACGAGGTAGAAGCCGGCCTGGGTGGCGGCGAGGTAGGCGGTGAGGAACTCGACGCCGTTGGGGAGGACCACGGCGAACGCGTCGCCCCGTTCGAGTCCGGCGGCGCGCAGGCCGTGGACGAGGCGGTTGGCGTCGGCGTGCAGCCGGCCGGCGGTCCACTCCTCGCCCTGCGGGGTGACCAGGACGACCCGCTGCGGGTCGGCGGCGGCCTGGGCCCAGAACCCGCCTGCGGATTGCGGCACGTTGCCGTGGCCCCTACCGTTCGCGCCCGTCACACTGCTCACTCGGGTCACCCCTTTCACGCCGTCCGGCCGGCGATGCGGTTGATGCGGTCGACGGCCTTCTCGAAGCCGCGGGTGAGGTCGTCGAAGACGGCCCGGACGCTGCGCTCGCTGTTCATGCGGCCGACGATCTGGCCGACGGGGGTCCCGAGCAGCGGCTGGACCTCGTACCTCTGGATCCGGGAGAGCGCCTCGGCGACCAGCAGTCCCTGGAGGGGCATGGGCAGGGCGCCGGGTCCGTCCGGGCCGTCCCAGGCGTCGGTCCACTCGGTGCGCAGCTGTCGGGCGGGCTTGCCGGTGAGGGCACGGGAGCGGACGGTGTCGCCGGAGCCGGCGGCGAGGAGCTTCTCGGTGAGGGCGCGTGAGTGGAGTTCGGCTTCGGTGGTGGTCAGCCAGAGGGAGCCGAGCCAGACGCCCTGCGCGCCGAGGGCGAGCCCGGCGGCGATCTGCTCGCCACTGCCGATGCCGCCGGCGGCGAGGACGGGCAGCGGGGCGACCGCTTCGGCGATCTCGGGGACGAGGACCATGGTGGCGATCTCGCCGGTGTGGCCGCCGGCCTCGTACCCCTGGGCGACGACGATGTCGATGCCGGCTTCGGCGTGCCGGCGGGCGTGCTTGGCGCTGCCGGCGAGGGCGGCGACGAGGACGCCGCGGTCGTGGGCGCGGGCGATGACGTCGGCGGGCGGGGAACCCAGGGCGTTCGCGAGGAGTTTGACGGGGTAGTCGAAGGCCACGTCGAGCTGGGCGCGGGCGACCTGCTCCATCCAGCCGGTGATCCGCCAGCCGGAGGACTCGCCCTCGGGGAGCTCGGGGACGTGGTGCTTGGCGAGGGTGTCGCGGACGAAGTTGCGGTGGCCGGCCGGGATCATCGCCTCGATCTCGGCCTCGCCGATGCCGTCGACGGCCTTCTTGGCGGGCATGACGACGTCGAGGCCGTAGGGCTTGCCGTCGGTGTGCGCCTGCATCCAGTCGAGGTCGCGCCGCAGGTCGTCGGGGGCGGTGTAGCGGACCGCGCCGAGCACGCCGAAGCCGCCGGCACGGGTGATCGCGGCGGCGACCGCGGGGAAGGGGGTGAAGCCGAAGAGGGCGTGCTCGACTCCCAGTCTCTTGCTCAGCTCCGTCTGCATGGGCGGCAGCATGCCGCAGCCCGGCGGTCGAGGGAAGGGGTTTTCTGATGCAGCGTCAGATTCTTTGGGGGTGATCCGTGCGGGGCGCACGCCGCGGGCGGGCAGATACTTCGAGACGCCGATAGGGCGGACAGGAGGCCCACCATGGAGGCACGCACGGGGGACGACACGGCGCACCGCGCCCAGGACGCGGAAGCGCCCCCCGACCACGACACCACGCCCTCGCACCCCCTCGGGGCGCCGCCCCGCACCCACCCCGCGGGGCCCGGCTCCGAGGCCCCCGCGGCGCGGAGGCCGCACGCCGCGGACCGCGCCGCTCCGGCCGCCGGCCCCGCCACCCCACCCCGACCGGCCGCCGGCCCCGCCACCCCACCCCGACCGGACGGCGGCCCCGCGCCCGACCGCGGGGCAGAGGACACGGCGCACCCCGCCCGGCCCGCGTACGACGCGCAGGAGCCGAGCCTGAGGGCAGCCGACGGCCCGCCCGCGCGAGCCCCGCACATGGCCACGGCCGACGCGGCCGACGACGACGGAACCGGGCCCGCCGGCACCCCCCGCGCCCACCGCCCGTACCGCGGCACCGACGGCAACGGCCCGGCAGCCGAACCGGCCGGCACGACCGCCGGCGCCGCACCCCCACGCCACGGCAGCAGCGGCAACAGCGGCAACAGCGGCAACAGCGGCAACAGCGGCAACAGCGGCGACGGAACCACAGGCCCCCGCCCCACCGCACTTCCCGCAACCCCCTGCGGCAACGCCGATGACACGGACGCCGCAGGGTCGACCGACCCGCTCAGCGGCAACGGCGGAAACCATCTGCGCGACGGGCTCCCACCCCGCGGCACCGCGCCCGACGGCGAGGACGGCACACACGACACCTTCCACCCGGCAGCCCGCGCAGTCGACGGGCAAGGGAGTGCACTCCGCAGCGGCAGTGGAACGGCCGTCGGCAACGGCGCGGACCACACCGACGACGCCACGAGCGGCGAAGGCAGCGGGCGGCACGGCACGAACGGGCGGCACGGCAACGGGATGCGCGGCGGGCACAGCCACGGCGGGACCGGCGGGACCGGCGGGCCGCGCGACACGGACGACGGGGCGCGCAGGCAGCCCGGAGCGGACGGCAACGCCAACACGCGGTGCAGCAGGAACGCAGCCGCCGACGGGCAGCGCGGTGACAGCGAGATCGTCGAAGCGCAGCACGGCGGAGACGTGAACACCAGCACCCCGCACGACAGCGTCGGAAACACCGCCGGGCAGCGCGGCGAGGTCGGGACCGCCGGCGCACAGCGCGGCGGCAGCGGGGACTCGGCCGGGCTCCGCCGCGGCTCCGCGCCCGTCGGCGGAACCCCCACCGGCGACGACCACGGCCACCACCACGGCGGTTCGGAAGCCGGTGCCGGCGGTCGCGACGGCGGTGACGGCGCAGACCGCAGGACCCGCGAGACCCACGGCGGCGGCAGCGGCAGCAGCAGCGGGGGGCGGCCTCCCGGCGGCGGGCTGACGCGGCGGGCGCTGGGGGGCCGGTTGCTGGCGTTGGGCGGGGTGTTGCTGTTGCAGGGGGTGCTGCCCGGGGCCGCCGGGGCGGCGGGCAACCCGGCCGAGCGGCGGGCGCTCCAGGGGCTGCGGCTGCGGTACGGGTCCGCGCGCCAGGCCGGGCTGCTGGAGCGGCACTTGGAGCAGGTGGTGGAGGAGGCCCGGCGGTTCCTCGGCCCCTCCCCCCTGCACCCCTATTACGCCGGGGCCGTGGTCCTCGCGGGCCGCGGCCGGACCATCGCCCTGCACCGGGCGATGGGCGACGCCGTACGGTACGCGGACTACGACGGCCGGACCGACCTCGCCCAGGAGTTCCCGGCGGCGCAGCGCATCGCGATGGCGGAGGACACCGTCTTCGACCTGGCGTCGCTGACCAAGCTGTTCACGTCACTGCTGGCGGTCCAGCAGATGGAGCGCGGCCGTCTGGAGTTGGAGGCTCCGGTGGACCGGTACCTGCCCGAGTTCACCGGCGGCGGCAAGGAGTTGATCACGGTCCGGCAGCTTCTCACCCACACGTCGGGGCTGCGCTCCTGGGCACCGTTCTACCAGGAGCCCACCCGGGCGGGGCAGTTGCGGCTGCTGTGGTCCGTGCGTCCCCAGGAGCCGCCCGGGACGGTGTACCGCTACTCGGACCTCAACCTCATCACGCTGCAACTGCTCCTGGAACGGATCACCGGTCACACTCTGGATCTCCTGCTCCAGGACGAGATCACTGCTCCGCTCGGGATGCACCGCACGCGCTACAACCCGCCGCTCTCCTGGCGCCGCGTCACGGCCGCCACCGAGGTCCAGCGCCCACCCTGGTCCGGCCTGGACCGCGGGCTGGTGTGGGGCAGGGTGCACGACGAGAACGCGTACGCCCTCGGCGGCGTCGCCGGCCACGCCGGGATCTTCAGCACGGCCTGGGACCTCGCCGTCCTCGCCCGCGCCCTCCTCGACGGCGGGATCTACGCCGGCCGACGCATCCTGCGCCCCGCCTCCGTCGAACTGCTCTTCACCGACTTCAACACCGCCTTCCCCGGCGACGACCACGGTCTCGGCTTCGAGCTCTACCAGCACTGGTACATGGGCGCCATGGCCACCCCCCGGTCCGCCGGCCACACCGGCTTCACCGGCACCTCCCTCGTCCTGGACCCCTCCACCGACTCCTTCCTCATCCTGCTCGGCAACTCCGTGCACCCCGTACGCACCTGGCGGGCGGGCAGTGCCCCGCGGATCGCGGTCGGCAACCGCTTCGCCCGAGCCGTCCCGGTCCGGACCCGGCACGGCGGCCCGGCCTGGTTCTCCGGCATGGAGCCCGGCGGCTCCGGCACCCTGACGCTGCCCCCGCTCACCCCGGCCACCGCCGAGGCCCGGCTGCGCTGTGCCGTGTGGTGGGACACCGTGCCCGGCGAGGGTGCCTTCCACCTGGAGGCGTCGGCGGACGGCACGGTGTGGCAGCCGCTGCCGTTCACCACGGTCCGCACCACCGGTGGCACCGCCGAACAGTGGCCGCAGGGCCGCACCGACGGCTGGTCGGGCCGCATCTGGCACCGCCTGGAGGCCCCCCTCACGGCCTGGGCGGGCCGCCCGGTGCACCTGCGCTTCCGGCACGCCGCGACCGGCCGCTACGTCGGGCGCGGGGTGTACGTGGACGTCGTACGGGTGTCGGAGCGGGCCCGGCTGTTGTTCTCGGAGGACCGCCCGACCGACGCCGCGGCCCTCCGCGCGGACGGCTGGACCCGCTCGTCCGACTAGGTCTTCGCCGCGAGCCAGACGGCGATCTGTCTCTGCAACTCGCGTTCGCGGGAGGAGCCGTCCCACTGCGCGAACCATTCGAGGAACCGCAGGACGTTCTCGGAGCGGTCCGGGTGGGCCACCGCGGTCACGTCCACGCCGGCCTCGCCCGTCGAGCAACTGACGTACACGCTGCTGTCGAGGGACATCATGCCGAAGCCCGGGTGGCCCGCGCGTATGCCGAGGAACGCCGACGCCGCGCCCCGGCCCATGACGTCCCAGCGGTCCAGGAGCCGGACCCGGGTCCAGACCGCCGGTGCGGTATGGCGGCCACTGCGCATGTCCTGCAGGACGGCCTGGTGCGTGCGGGTGCCGTGGGGGAGGTGGACGAGGAACTCGCGCCGGTGGTCGAGAAGACCCGAGGAGACCGCGAGGTCGTACCAGCCCTCGTTGAGCCGCTCGACGAGCCGCGGGGTGTCGTACCGGTGCGAGAAGCCGCCGACGACGTCCTCGGCACCCCAGCTCCCGACGAACGGCATCGTGCCGTCCGGCACGGCGTTCGGGATCACCTCGAGGCCGGCCCGCCGCAGCGGCCGGTACACCTTGCGCTCGCGCTCCTGGATACCCACCGGTCACTGTTCTACCAGGGCCGGCGTGCCGAGAGTCCCCCGGACCGGACTCGGGGGCGCCGGACGCCGCCTGCTCAGAGCTCCTCGCCCAGCGGCAGGCGACGGATGCCCGGCAGGTACTCGTCGAGTTCTCCCGGGGTGAACCGGGACATCCCGACCACGTGCCAGAACTCGCCGGCGACGTCGCCCTCGTACTTGTACCCGCCGGACGGGGTCAGCGTCGCCCAACCGCCCGCCAGGCCCATCAGGGTCGCCCGCAGCGTCGGCGCTCCCCCGCCCGCGGTCGCCGGCAGGGTCCACAGCCGGACCGTGCCGTCCTCGGCGCCGCTCGCGAGGGTGGTGCCGTCCGGGGAGAAGGCGAGGGACAGGACCCGGCCGGTGTGGCCGACGAGGTCGGCGACGTGTTCGCCCGTCCCGGCGTGCCACAGGCAGACGCTGCGGTCGTCGCCCGAGGCGGCGAGCAGGGGCCGGGACGGGTGGGCGGCCACGGCCCACAGCCGGCCGCCGCGTCCGCGCAGGCGCAGGGCGGCCCGCCCGTCCCGCCAGACGATGACGGTGCCGTCCCAGCTCGCGCTGGCCAGCCAGCCGCCGCTCCCCCGCCCGTACGCGACGCCGTACACGCGGTCAGCGTGCCCGCCGCCGTCGCCCCCGAGCTCCGCCACGAGCCGGCCGCTGCGGGCGTCCCACACCCGGACGTGGCTGTCGTCGCAGCCGGTGGCCAGGACGTCGGCGTCCGAGCGGAAGGCGATCGAGCGGACCCGGCCCCGGTGGGCGTCCAGCGTGGACACGGGCGAGCCGGTGGGGCGGAACCAGACCCGGACGGAGTCGTCGTCGTTGGCGGTGGCCAGCAGGGTGCCGTCGGCGTTGAAGGCCTCCGCCCACACGTGCTCGGTCTCGGCGTCGAGCTCGCGCATGTACGCGCCGCCCGCCGGGTCCCACAGGTACATGTCGCCGTCGTTGCTGGCCGTGGCGAGGAGGGGTTCGACGGGGCTGAAGGCCGCCGACACCAGCCGGTCGCCGCGCCCGAGGAGCTCCTGCGTACGTCGCCCGGTGCGGGTCTCCCACAGCCGTACGACGCCGTCGTTGCCGGCGGTCGCCAGCTGCGTGCCGTCCGCGCTGAAGGCGACCCCGCTGATCCGGCGGCCGTGACCGCGCAGGATGCGCTTGCCCTGGCCGGTGGCGGCGTCCCAGATCTGCGCGCCGCCGTCGTTGCCGACGGTGAGCAGCTGGCTGTCGCCGGGCCGGAAGGCGCAGGCCCAGGCGGTGCCCCGGTGCTCGGTCGGCTGCTGCGGGTGGAGGGCGACCGTGTGGCCGTGCGGGCGGGCGGTGACGGTCCACAGCCGGACCGTGCCGTTGCTGTCGCAGGCAGCGAGGAGCCTGCCGCCGTCACCGAACAGCACCTGGTAGACGGCGCCGGTGCTGCGTTCGAGGGTGCCGGCGGGGGTGCCGACGACGGGGTCCCACAGTCGGACCTGGCCGTCGGTGTCACCGCTGGCGAGGAGGTTCCCCTCGGGGTGGAAGTCGAGGACGTACACGCGGCCGGTGTGCCCGGTGAACTCGTGCAGGAGCCGGCAGTCAGCCGTGCGCCAGACCCTGACCGTGCCGCCCTGCCCGGCCGCGCCTCGGTCGGCGGTGGCGAAGAGGGTGCCGTCGGGGCTGAACCGCGCGCGGTAGACGGCCCCTCGGTGGCCGTCGATCTCGCGGACGCACCGGCCGGTGGCCAGGTCCCAGAGGCGTAGCTGCGCGTTGGCGTCGCCGGTGAGCAGGGTTCCGCCGGGGCCGTACACGGCGGTGTAGACGGGGGCGGTGTGGCCGGGAAGCCGGTGCAGGGGCGCGCCGCCGGCCACGTCCCAGACGGTTACCAGGCCCTCGCTGTCGCCGGTGGCGAGGAGGGTGCCGTCGGGGTCGAGGGAGAGCGGCCACACCCCGTCGGGGTGGATCTCCAGGCGGTGCCGGCAGGCTCCGGTCACCGGGTCCCAGAGCCGTACGACGCCGTCGGATCCGCCGGTGGCGATGGTGTTCGCGCGGAACTTCACGGCGTACACCCGGCCCTCGTGGCCCTGGAGGGTGCGCACGGCGCGGCCGTCGTCGCCGCCGCAGACCAGGATGGAGCCGTCCTCGCTGCCGACGGCGAGGAGTTCGCCGTCGGGGCTGTACGCGATGGGTTCGGGGAGGCGGCTGGTGCGGATGCCGAAGCCGTACGGGACGCCGACCGCCGACGGGCGCAGGCCCGCGTCGACGGGCATGCCGGGGGCGATGGCGGCGGTGGCGAGCTCGAGGGCGGCCCGCACGTCGTCGTCCATCGTCACGTCGATGAGCGCGGCCCGGTGCCAGCGGCTGCCGGTCAGCCGGGCGCCGCGCAGGTCGGCCCGGGTCAGCCGGGCCCGGCTGAGGTTGGCGCCGGTCAGGTCGGCCCGGCTCAGGTCGGCCCGGTCGAGGCGGGCGCCGACCAGCAGGGTGCCGCGCAGCAGCGAGCCGGAGAGGTTGGCGCCGATCAGACGGGCGTCGGTCAGGTCGGCGTCGGTCAGGTCGACGCCGGAGAAGTCGCGGTGCGAGAGGTCCTCGCCGGCCAGCCGGGCGCCGCGCAGGTCGGCGTTGGCGGGGACCCGGAGGCGGTCGCTGATGCGGACGGCGTTGGCGCGGGCGGCGTCGCTGACCCCGCGTCCGGGAGAGTCGAGGACCTCGCGCACCCAGCGGGCGCAGCGCTCGTGGTCGGCGAGGTCGCAGAAGAACTCCACGGCGAGCTGGCTGAGCGGGCGGGCGGAGAGCAGGGCGTGCTGCCCGCGGTCGAGTTGGCGGGCGGCTTCCCGCGCGACCAGCCATTCGATGACGGATCCGTGGATGAACTGGAACACTCCGTCGTCGCTGCGCACGAGCAGGCTGCCCGCGCCGACGGCCTGGGCGCGCTCGGCCGCGGTGAGCGGGGACTCGGTGAGTTCGTTGAGGGTGGCGGCCACCGTTTCGGTGAGCTCGTCCAGCCGCAGGGCGCTGCGGCCGCTCTCCCACAGCCGCCAGGCCAGTGCGGTGACCGCGGCCCACAGCTCGTCGAGGGTGAGTCCGGGCGGGGCGCCGGGCCCGCCCTGGCCGCGCTGTTCCTCGTACTGCAGCCAGGCGGTGAAGACGTCCTCGTAGAGGCGGGCCGGGCTGAGTGCGCGGCCGGCTCCGGCGACGGCCCTGAGCTGGTCCTGGCTCAGGCCGGCGACGAAGGACAGCAGCCGGGGGTTGCGGCAGAGCATCAGCAGGTCGGGGATGTTCCGCAGGAGCTGGTAGCGGCGGTCGGCGGAGGCCTCGTCGCCGTAGCTGCGGACCAGGTAGGAGCGGATCTGCGCCGGGGTGAAGCCCTCGACGGACAGGATCCGGCGCTGCGGCAGCAGTCCGACGCGCTCGCCGAGGGCGGTGAGGACCTGGGCGTGCGACTTGAAGTGCTGGGTGCGGCTACTGACGACGATCTTCGCGCTGTCGACGGCGGCGTCGAGGAGGACCTGGAGGTGGTCGGCGGCGCGGTCGTAGCTGACGCGGTGGACGAGTTCGTCGAAGCCGTCGAAGAGGAGGACGACCCGGCCCTGGGCGAGCATGTAGCGCAGGGCCCGCAGGTCGATGGTGTCGACGTCGTGGCCGGCCAGATGGGCGGCGACGAGGCCTTCGAGGCTGTGGGCCCGGTCGAGGCTGTTGAGCGGGATGAGCAGCGGGGTCAGGTGCGGGAGCTGTCCAGCGATGCGGCGGGCCAGTTCCCGCAGGGCGAAGGTCTTGCCGTGGCCGAAGTCGCCGAGGAGCAGGACGAAGCGGCCGTGGTCGGATTCGAGGAGTTCCAGCAGTTCCTCGACGAGGCCGTCGCGTTCCTGGCCGTCGGGGCGGTCGGCGTCGCGGTAGCGCTGGGGGAGGTAGAGGGAGGGCGGGTACTGCTCGCTGGCGACGAGCCGGGCGGTCTGGGCGGTGACGTAGCCGCGCAGGTCGAGCAGGCCCTGGAACTCGATGAAGCTGCGCACCCGGACCCGTACGCCGTGGCTGGCGGCCCGCTGCCGCAGGGCGCCGGGCGGTGCCTCGCCGCCGTACACGAGGACGGCTTCGGAGCCGGGGTCGGTGGCGTGGACCTGGGCGATGAACCGGTCGAGTTCGTCCTCGGCGGGGGTGCCCGGGTGGACGGCTATGCGCTGCTGGCGGACGACGCCGTCGTCGGGCTCCCGCCAGGTGGACATGATCTGCACCATGTCGCCCGGTTCGCGGCGCGGTACGTCGCGCAGCCGTACGCCCTCCCTGCGGACCCGGCAGACCTCCTTGACCCGCTCGGCGAGCGAGGCGGCGGGGTCGTCGAGCGGGGCCCTGCCCTGCCGGGGCAGGGCGTGGACGACGGCGGGGAGTTCGGGGACGGGGAAGACCCGGCGGGTCTGCCGCCAGTCGGCGGGGAAGCGCTCGCCGGAGCCGGTGATGCGGTCGTCCCATCGGGTGACGCCGTCGGCGGTGACCTGGAGCAGCTGGAAGCGGGCGGGGGCGGCGGAGCCGAACAGCGGCAGCCCGCCGGCGGCGCCGGTGAGCTGGGAGCGGCTTGGGTCGGCGGTGGTGGTGCGGGGGCCGCCGGTCGGGCCGTGCAGCAGCAGGTGCAGCCGGGGCGCGGCCAGCCGGGCGAGGGTGTCGGCGTCCCTGAGCGCGCCGGGGCCGCCGGCCGCGTCGCCGGGGCGGCGGCCGTCGGTGAGGGGGTGCCGGAGGGCTCCGATGCGGAGCCAGCCCTCCTCCTCGTACGTGCGCATGGCTTCGGCGAACCAGGCGGCCTGGTCGCGGCCGATGAACCCGTACTGCTCCTCGGGGCGGTGGCTGTAGGCGATGGTGGAGTTGAAGCCGGCGACGACGGTGCTCAGTTCGGGCACGGGGAAGAGGGTCCAGGGTTGGTCGCTGTCGAAGACGGTCTCCAGGCCCTGGTAGAGGCCGCGGAAGAGCCGGGTGTAGTGGCGCCACTTGGGCCAGTACGGCGGCTGCGGTGCGACCTCGTCGGCTTCGCAGGTGTGGAAGTAGGCCTGGGAGGCGGCCTGGTTCACGTCCTGCGCGCCGGGCACCACCATCACCCGCTGGGGGGACAGGTCGAGCTGGGAGCGCAGGGCGGTGAGGAAGCTGAGGGCCTGGTCGCACTCGCGGGGGCTGCCGGAGGCGGTGAGGTCGCCGGTGACGACCATCAGGTCGGGGGCGGGGGCTCCGGCGTCCCTGAGCATGATGAGGTCGCCGCGGACCTGCCGGCTGAGCGCGTCGGGCTCGCGGCCGCGCCCGAAGTCGGGTCCGGCCAGGTGCAGGACGGTGACGGCGTCGCGGGCGCTGCCGCCGGCCGGGGAGGCCTGCGGGTAGAGGGGTGCCCGGGCCGGCCGGCGGCGCCCGGACCAGCCGGGGCCGGCGAGGGCGCTCGGCTGCGGGCGGGCCGGATCGGGCTGCTCGTGGTGGCGGGCGGGGGCCGGTCCGCTGCCCGGGTAGCCGGGCCGGCGACCGGGGCGGGCGTGCCCGTCGACGGCCTGCTCGACCCGGGTGAGCAGCAGGGAGCGGGCGGTGTCGGAGTCGGGCACGCCGACGAGGTCGACGTAGGTGATGGTGGCGAGGAGGCCCTCTATGGGCATTTCGTCCACCCGCACGGTCAGCAGGCGGCGCTCGGGGGACTCGGGCGAGGCGCGCAGGGCGGCCTGCCATTCCATGCGGCCGTAGGTGGAGCGCTCGTAGTGGCGGGACAGGACGGCGATCACCGCGACGGACTCGCTGACCCCGCGGTCCATGAAGTCGATGAAGTTGGTTCCCGGCACGAAGTCCCAGGCCTGGACGACCGTGCGGTAGCCGGCTTCCTCCAGGGTCCACGCGATCCATGCGGCCCATGGTTCGTCTGCTGGCGAGTAGCTGATGAAGAAGTCGAACTCTCTTGCGGATGCGCCGAATTGCCCGTCCGTCATCATGGATCCATGGTAGGCCCGGGGGTCCGGGAGCGACCTTGTTCCGGCGAGGAAGGCCGGGTTCCCGGCCGGCGGTGGGGCCGGGCTCGCGCCGGCGGGCCGCCGTCCGGTCCGACCCGTTCACCCGACCGGATCCAGCTCCGTTCACTTTGCCCCGTTCATCCTGTTCTGCACCTCGCCGTCTGATGTCCGGGCGTGCGCGTGTGCGACTCTGTTCGCCGTGTCTCTCCTCAGGCGTCTCCACGCACTCGACTGGCTGGCCGGCGGGCTGCTCGTGCTCGGCGTGCTCTGTGTGGCCACGGGTCTGCTCCCCACCGGTCCCGCCGGCAACGTCATCGAGCGCATCGGCCCGCTGCTGGTGTTCCTCGCCACGGTCATCGTCCTCGCCGAACTGACCGGCAAGGCCCAGGTCTTCGACGTGGTCGCCACCTGGGTGGCCCGCGCGGGCCGGGGGAACTACCCCCTCCTGTTCGGTCTGTGCGTGGCGTTCGCCTCCCTCACCACCATCACCCTCAACCTGGACACCACGGCGGTGCTGCTGACCCCGGTGATGCTGGCGCTGGCGACCCGGGTGGGCATCGCGTCCGTACCGCTGGCGATGACCACGGTCTGGCTGGCGAACACGGCGAGCCTGCTGCTCCCGGTGTCGAACCTGACGAACCTGCTGGCCGCGGACCGGGTGGCGCTGGCCCCGTCGGAGATGGCCGCCGCCATGTGGGCGCCGCAGCTGGCCGCCATAACGGTCACGATGGCCTGCCTGTGGGGCTTCTACTGGCGTCTGGGCCGCCGCGGCGAGCTCCGCTACGAGCCGCCGTCGCCGCCGAGCCCGGCAGACCGGGTGCTGTTCCGGGTGTGCGCGGTGGCCTGCGCCGGGTTCCTGCTGGCCATCCTCGCCGACGTGCCGCTGTGGGCGGCGTCACTGACGGCCGCACTGGTCGTGGTGGCGGCCTTCGCGGTCCGCAGCCGCGAGACGCTCCGGCTGTCCCTGGTGCCCTGGCGGCTCCTCGTCCTCGTACCCGGGATGTTCCTGGTCGTGGAGACGGCCAGCGCCAACGGGCTGCAGGAGGTACTGGCGGCGGCCATCGGATCCGACAACGGGCCCATGGGGATGCTGAGGTCGGCCGCGGTCGGCGCCGGCTTCTCGAACATACTGAACAACCTGCCGGCGTACATGGCGGGCGAGTCGGCGATCCCCGACGGCAACCACCACCAGCTGCTCGCCCAGCTGATCGGCGTCAACGTGGGCCCGGTCGTCACGCCGTGGGCCTCGCTGGCCACCCTGCTGTGGTTCGAGCGGTGCCGCTGGCACGGCACCCGGATCGACCTCGGCCGCTTCCTCGGCACGGGACTGGTGCTGGCGGTGGCGGGCACGCTGGCGGCGACGGTGGCCCTGGCGGCCACCGCGTAGCCCCACCCCGCGCCGCCCGGCTCAGCCGGCCGCCCGCTCGACCGCGGCCCCCACCTCCCGCAACAGGTACGCGAGGGTCCCGCCGCGCCCGGCCACGAAGCTGCGCCCGGTGTCGTCCCCGGCGAAGCCGGGCCGGAACTGCGTCCCGGACAGCGTGCGCAGCTCCACCCCCGCCTCGGCCGCGAGCAGTGCCCCGGTCGGCAGGTCCACGCCCTCGGCGCGGTAGCCGACGAAGGCGTCGATGGTGCCGCGGGCCAGCAGGCTCCAGCCGAGCAGCGGCGCCCACAGCTGCAGGACGCGCCGGCAGCCGAGTTCGAGCGCCCCGCGCAGCGCCGTCGCGGTGGCGTCGCCGCGGGCCACCGCGTACCCCTGGGTCCAGGCGACGACGGGCCCGGGGCGCGGCAGGATGGGCCGGGGGCCGGGCAGCGCCCCGGCCGGCCCGTACGCCCCGTACCCCTTGACCGCGTGCCAGGTCTCCCCGGTGACCGGTTCGTGCACGACGCCCATGACCGGGGTGCCGCCGAGGCACAGGCCGATGCCCACCACGAACGCGGGCAGGCCGATCGCGACGTTGTTGCTGCCGTCCAGTGGGTCGACGAGCCAGGTGCGTTCCCCGGCGGCGCCGAGGAGGCCCGCCTCCTCGGACAGGATCCGGTCGTCCGGGAAGTGGTGCCGGATCCGGCCGAGGACGAGTTCCTCGGCGGCGAGGTCGAGGTCCATCAGGACGTCGCCGGAGTCGCCCTTGGTCCGCAGGCGGCGCGCCGCACCGAAGCGGCTGCGCAGCAGGCCGCCCGCCTCCTCGGCCGCGGCGACGGCGACCTGCCGCTCCTGGTCGAAGTCAGGCAGCCCGCTGCTCGGCATGGATCCTCCTGAGGACGGCGTGGACGCTGCGCACGGTCAGTTCGGTGTCGCACAGCCGGCGGGTGGTGCGGCGCGGACGGCCGTCGATCGGCCCGAGCGACAGGTCGGCCCGCCCGGGCACGGACAGCCCGTGGACCAGGGTGGCGGCGGGTTCCGGGCCCTCCAGGGCGGTGGCGTGGAACTCGCCCGCGGTGAGGGTGTAGGTCCCGCCCCGGGCGGTGACGTGGGCGGGACCGAGTTCGCTGCGCACGAGGAGGGGGGTGGGCCGGATCTCGTCGACTCCGTCGCTGCCGCTGTGCACCTCGAACACGCGGTGGGTGGCGCCCTCCTCGCCGGCGCCCACCTCCCGCACGCGTACGGGCAGGTTGGCCACCCGCCCGTACAGCACGCGGCTGCGCAGTTCCCAGCTGTGGGCGTGCAGCGGGGACGCGCCCGGCTCGGCGCGGTCGCCGGCATCGAAGAGGTGCACGCAGATGCCGCGGGGGTCCTCTCTCACCAGGGGGAGGCAGAGGAATCCGAGGGGGTGCCGCACCGCCCGTAACGTCCTTTCCCCGGAGGCGATCTCCTCCAGGGTGGCGAGTGTCCTTTCGAGCTCGTGGTCCATGGGGGCGCGCCGGAGCGCCTCACCTCCTGTAGGGGTCCTCCGCGTGCAGGGCCTTCTCGATGATCTTGCCGATGTCGCTGTCGGTGAAGACGCGCGGGAGCGGGAGCCGCAGCTCGTCGAAGAGGGTGCGCGCCTCATCGACGGTGGGCTCCTGGCCGAGGGGGGCCGTGACGCGCAGGTCGAGCGCCGTGGCCTGTTCCCGGCTCTGGTGCAGCTCGGTGACGTAGTAGTCGTAGAGCGGTTGTCCGCGCTCCACGAGCAGGTTGACCCGGGACTGGTCGTCCTGGGTGATGACGAGGCAGGTCTCGGACAGGTCGAAGCGCAGGGTGGGCACGGCGGACGAGAGGTGCACGCTGATCTCCAGCGTGGTCAGCTGCCGCTGGTACCAGCAGGCGGCGAGGACGGTCGCGTACGACTCCCGGCGGACCCGGTCGGTGGTCCACGGTTCGTCGCCGCGGCGCTGGCCGCCGAACATCTGCCGGAACCGGGCGTAGGCGGCGCAGGCCCGCTCGTCGGACGGGTTGACGATGTCGATCTTCACGTTGAGCTGGGAGCGCTGCTCCTTGGCCGCGGCCACGCACTGGGGCAGGGTGACGGCCCGGAGATAGGTCCCGGTGCCGCCCTTGAAGTACCAGAGGTTGGTGTGCTGGCGGGCCTTGCGCAGCGCCTCGCCGACCTCGTTGCCCGACAGCGAGCGCACCATGGCGAGGTCCTCCAGCGCCCGCCGGGTGCCGTTCATCGCCTCCTGGATGGCTGCGGGCCGGCGTACGCGCTCCACGATCGAGCCGGTGGCGAGCAGGCCGAGGACGACCAGGGTGGCTCCGGAGGAGACGTCGTCGCTGACGACGTCCCCGAAGATGTCCAGGAAGCCGACGCCCATCGCGACGCACAGGGCGACCACGACGTCGGCGTTGCGCAACACCCAGGCCACGAAGCGTTCCAGCCGCCCCACTCGTGCCGCCATGCAGGCCCCCCTCCCCCATCGCCGTTCCGATGGTAGGAGATGCCGCGGCGGCCCCACCAGAGCACGTTCGCGTCGCGCGGGGGCGCACCCCGGCGCCCCGGGGGGGTCAGTGGCGGACCAGGCAGAACGGGTGACCCGCCGGGTCCGCGTACACGCGCCAGTCGTCGCTGCCGGGTCGGGCGTCGAGGAGGGCGGCTCCGGCGGCCAGCACCTGCCCCTGGGCTCGGTCGAGGTCGGGGACCCCGAAGTCCAGGTGGAACTGCTGGGGGCGTGCGGGGTCGGGCCAGCGGGGCGGCCGGTGGTCGGCGACCCGCTGGAAGGCGAGGACGGTCCCGGACGGGGTGTGCAGCGTGGCCCAGTCCTCGTCGACCGACCACCGGGGGTCGGGCCGGTTGACGGTGCCGCCCAGCACGGACCGGTAGAACCCGGCGAGGGCCAGCGGATCGAGGCAGTCCAGCACCACGCACTCAAGTTCGGCGATCATGCCCCGATCGTAGGGGGCCGGGGCGTCAGTCGAGGGCCGCGTCGAGCATCCGGCGTACGACGGCGGCCAGTTCGGCCGGGTCGGGGACGGGGCGGGTGCGGGCGAGGGCGCCGACGAGCCGGTCGTGGAGGAGTCCGTCGGTCCAGGCGACCAGGAGTTCGGCGGCCTCCCGGGGCTGCCGCGCGCCCAGCTCGCCGAGGATCGCGGCGGCCCGGGCTCGGACGACCCGGCCGGCGCGCTCGAACTCGGGCTGGAGTTCGGGGGTGCGGGCGGCCTCCAGGCTGAGTTCGAAGCGGGCCAGCTGCCGGGACCGGTCGGTGGTCAGCCAGCGGTGCAGCAGCGCGGCGGTCGCTGCGGCGACCTCGTCGCGGCCGGCCGGCGCGGCGGAGTCCGCCCTGCGGTCCTCGGGGCGGTCCGCAGGGCGGTCCGCGTGTGCGTAGTCGGCCACGTCCAGTTCGGCGAGCCGCTGGTAGCAGGCGCCGATCAGCGCGGTCCGGGTGCGGAAGTAGTACGAGGTGCTGCCCGGCGGCAGCTGCGCGGCCCCGTCGACGGCCCGGTGGGTCAGGCCGCGCAGACCGGCGGCGGCCACCAGCCCGATCGCGGTGTCGGCGATCAGGGTGCGGCGGTCGGCGGCTGCGGTACGCGGTTCGGGGCTCGCTGCGGAGCGGTCGTGGTCGGGGTCGGGGGTGGGGGTGGACATGGCCTCACTCTACAGCTGTAGAGTGAGGATCGATTCCTCTACGGATGTAGAGGACGAGGGGCGTCCAAGGAGGACGGGACATGTCTCAGCGTCATGCGGTCGTGGCGGGTGCGGGGATCGGCGGGCTCACGGCGGCGCTCGCGCTGCACCGCCGCGGCTGGCGGGTCACCGTGTGCGAACGGGCTCCCGGGCCGTCCGCCGCCGGGGCGGGGATCGTCCTCGCGCCCAACGCCCTGCGCGCCTTCGACACCATCGGCTTCGACGCCGGGCGCGCCGCCGGCCGGGCCGTCCCGGCCGCGATGGGCGTGCGCCACCGGGGCGGGCGCTGGCTCAGCCGCGCCGACACCGCCGCCCTGGAGGCCCGCTACGGCCGACCCCCGCTCGCCGTGTACCGGCCGGCCCTCGCCGCCGGGCTGGCCGCCGAACTCCCCGCGGACGCGCTCCGGTACGGGGCCGCCGTCACCGGGGTCGACGGCCCCGACGGCAGCCCGCTCGTCCGCACCACCGCCGGCGAGCTCCGCGCGGACCTGGTCGTCGCCGCCGACGGCATTCACAGCGCGCTGCGCCGCCGGTACTTCCCCGACCACCCCGGGCTGCGGTACAGCGGGGAGACCGCCTGGCGCACCGTACTGCCGGCCCGCGAGGTCCCGGCCGCGGCGCGGGAGGCCGGACGGCCGTCGCTACCGGCCACCGCCGAGACCTGGGGCCGCGGCGAGCGCTTCGGGCTCGTCCCGCTCGGCGACGGCGGCCTGTACCTGTACGCCACCGCCGTGGTCCCCGAGGGGTACCGGCCCGCGGACGTCCGGGCCGAACTCCTGCGCCGCTTCGGCACCTGGCACGACCCGATCCCGGCGCTGCTCGCACGGATCGACCCGGCGGCCGTGCTCCAGCACGACCTGTACGACCTGGCCGCCCCGCTCCCCCGTTTCCACCACGGGCGGATCGCCTGGCTCGGCGACGCCGCGCACGCCATGACGCCCAACCTCGGGCAGGGCGGTTGCCAGGCCGTCGAGGACGCCGTCGTCCTGGCGCACCTCCTCGACGACGCGGCGGACGGGACCGTCGGCGTGCGCGAGGCCCTCGCCGCCTACAGCGCGGCCCGCTGCGCCCGCACGGACTCGATCCGGGTCCGGGCCCGGCGCGCGGGCCGGATGGTCGCGCAGGCCCACCCCCTCGCGGCGGCCGCCCGCGACCTCGCCGTCCGGGCCGTCCCGGCGCGCGTCCGACTACGGGCGCTGGACGACCTGTTCAACGGATTCACCCTTCCGGACGTGCCCGTCCCGGCATAAGACCGCACGCCTCCCCGTTGACACCGGTGTTGACCCAACGCCACCCCTCAGCGAAGGCAGGCAGGACCGCATGACGACGCACATCGACTGGGACAACCCGAAGGACCCCCGGCCGGGCTGGCAGCTCGACCACGTCAGGCAGTACGTCGAGTCGAAGGGGGCGGAGGGCCAGTACTGGCAGGGCACACAGACCCTCCTCCTCACCACCGTCGGCCGGGTCTCCGGCGACCCGGTGCGCACCCCGCTCATCTACGGCGAGGCCGACGGCAACTACCTCGTCGTCGCGTCCCGGGGCGGCTCCGACGAGCACCCCCTCTGGTACCGGAACCTGGTCGCCCACCCCGAGGTCCGCATCCAGGTCGGCCCCAGGGTCATGCAGGGTACGGCCCGTACGGCCACGCCCGAGGAACGCGCCGCGTACTGGCCGGTCATGGTCGGGCACTGGCCCGCGTACGACGAATACCAGGCGGGCACCGACCGCGAGATCCCGATCGTCGTCATCGAACCGGACCCGGCGGCCACTCCCGCCGCTCCCGCCCAGTAGCGGCCGCGTTCCCGCGCACCCCGTCCCTCAGCGGCCCAGCGCCGCCATCGCGGCGTTGTGGCCGGGGACCCCGCTGACGCCGCCGCCGCGCACGGCGCCGGCCCCGCACAGCAGGACGCCCGGGTACGGGGTCCCCACGCCCCACCGGCCCGAGCCGAAGCCGGCACCGGCCGCGTCGTCGTCCCCGGCGGCCGCGTCGTCGGCCCGGTGGGGCCAGGAGAGGTCCCGGTGGAAGATGTGTCCGCCGGGCAGGCGCAGTTCGCGTTCCAGGTCGAGCGGGGTCTTGGCCTCGATGCACGGCCGGCCGTCCGCGTCGAAGGCGAGGCAGTCGGTGATCGGCTCGGCGAGGTGCGCGTCGAGCTGGGCGAGGGTGGCGGTCAGCAGCACCTCCCGTGTGCCCTGGTTGTCCTTCTCGAACAGCCGCGCGGGCGTGTGCAGGCCGAACAGCGTCAGCGTCTGGTAGCCCTGCTCCACCAGCTCCGGGCCGAGGATCGTCGGGTCGGTCAGCGAATGGCAGTAGATCTCCGAGGGCGGTACGGAGGGCAACTCCCCGGCCGCGGCCTCGGCATGGGCCCGAGCGAGTTCGGCGTACCCCTCGGCGATGTGGAAGGTGCCGCCGAAGGCCTCGCGCGGGTCCACGGAGGTGTCCCGCAGCCGGGGCAGCCGCCGCAGCAGCATGTTCACCTTCAGCTGGGCGCCCTCGGCGGGAGGCGACGGCGGCTCCTGGCCGCAGAGTTCGGCCAGCGCCCGCGGGGAGGCGTTGACCAGGACGGTGCGCGCGGCGACCCGCCCCTCGCCGGTCGCCGTGCGGAAGACCACCTCGGCGGGTTCGGCCCCGGTGCCGTCCGAGTCGATGCGCAGCACCTCGTGCCCGGTCGCGATGTGCGCCCCGGCGGCCCGTGCCGCCCCGGCCAGCGCACGGGTGAGGGAGCCCATGCCGCCGACGGGGACGTCCCAGTCGCCCGTGCCGCCGCCGATGACGTGGTACAGGAAGCAGCGGTTCTGGGCGAGGGAGGGGTCGTGGGCGTCCGCGAAGGTGCCGATGAGGCCGTCGGTGAGGACCACGCCCCGGACCAGGTCGTCGGCGAAGTACTTCTCGACGGCCTGCCCGAGGGGCTCCTCGAACAGCATCCGCCAGGCCGCGTCGTCGCCGATCCGGGCCCGCAGCTCCGCCCGGGTGGGCAGCAGCTCGGTCAGGGTGGGGAAGACCCTCTCGGCGACCTGCCGGGTCGTCCCGTAGAAGGCCCGCCAGTTGTCGTACTCCCGGTCCGAGCCGGTCAGCCGGGCGAAGGACTCCCGGGTGCGGGCCTCGTCGGCGCCGACGAGCAGCCCGCCGTGGCGGCCGCCGCGCTCGACGGGGGTGTACGAGGACACCGCGCGCCGGCGCAGCGCGAAGTCCAGCCCGAGATCGCGGACGATCTTCGCCGGGAGCAGTGAGACGAGGTAGGAGTAGCGCGACAGTCGGGCGTCGACGCCGGCGAAGGGGCGGGTGGAGACCGCGGCCCCGCCGGTGTGGCCGAGCCGCTCCAGGACCAGCACCGAGCGGCCGGCCCGGGCCAGGTACGCGGCGGCCACCAGGCCGTTGTGCCCGCCGCCGACGATCACGTCGTCGTAGACGTCCCGGCGGAAACCGCCTCCGTCGCCGCTGCCGCCGTCGCCGTGTGCGTCCCGCCCGAAGGTCGTCATGGCTCTTGGTAGCACACCTGGGCGAGCCGCTCCAGACAGTGCGCCTCGTCGGCGTGGGCCGCGACCGTGTCCGGGTGGGCGTCGCCGAGGGAGCGCTCGCGGACGCCGGCGATCTCCCGGTAGAGCGGCAGCGCCTCGTCCCAGCGGCCCAGCCGGCCGAGACCGCCGGCGAGTTCCCGGAGGCTGACGAGGGTGTCGGGGTGTTCGGCGCCGAGCGCCCGCGCCCGGGCCGCGGCCACCTGCCGGGCCTCGTCCACCGCTTCCTCCCAGCGGTCGAGCCGGCCCAGGTTGACGCCGAGGACGTGCCGGGCGCGCAGCGTCTCCGGGTCGACGGCGCCGTAGGCCCGGGTGCGGTCGCGGACCAGGCCCCGGAACAGGTCCAGGGCCTGGGCGGCGCGGCCGGTGCGGCCGAGCGCGATGCCGACCTCGTAGCGGGCGGCGAGGGTGTCGGGATGGTCTCGTCCGATCACCCGTTCCCGGGCGGCGGCCACCTGGCGGAAGCCTTCGAGGGCCTCCTCCCAGCGTTCGAGGCGGCCCAGCGCGTACGCCACCTCGTACCGGGTCAGCAGGGTGTCCGGGTGCTCGGCGCCCAGGACGACCGCCCGGTCGGCGGCGGTCTCGGCGGCGGCGTGGTGGGCCTCGGCGTGCCGGCCCAGCGCCCCGAGGGCGCAGGCCAGGTTGTGGCGGCAGTGCAGGGTGTCGCGGTGGAGCGGGCCCATGCTGCGCTCGCGGCCGACGAGCACCGCCCGGTACACGTCGTACGCCTCCCGGTGGCGGCCGAGCCGGCCCAGTTCGTACGCGGCCTCCTGGCGCGCGGCGAGGGTGTCGGGGTGGTCGGCGCCGAGGAGCCGGGTACGGCCGTGGGCGACGGCCTCGTACGTGGCGAGCGCCTCCTCGGGGCGGCCGGCCCGGCTGAGGGCGAAGGCGCGGGCGTGGCCGGCGGCGAGCGCGGCGGCGGAGCCGGTGTCGGCGTCGAAGCCGTCGGCGCCGAGCGCGTCGAGGCCCGTGCCGATGCCGATGCCGGCCGTGACCGTACCCGTACCCGTACCCGTACCCACGACCGTGGCGGGGCCGTCGACGTCGAGGCCGGTGGCACGGGGCACCCCGTACGGGGCGGTGAGCCGGGGGTCCTCCGAGGCGGCGGGCCGCAGGATCCGGTGCGCGCCGCTCGTGCGCGCCGCCGTCCAGGAGCCGGTGAGCACGGCCCATTCGCCGCTCGCCGGGCGCGCCTCGATGCCGGCCTTGCGGCCCGCGGTCATGCCCTGCGCCCAGGCGGGCAGCGGCGGGGCCTGGCCGACCGAGGGCAGGCCGGCGCGCAGCCGGTCCTCCACGAGCCTGCGGTGCAGGTCCCGGGCGTCGCCGGGGCGGTCCTCGGGGCACTTGGCCAGCAGCTCCAGCACGACCCGGTCGAAGTACTCGGGCAGCTCCGGGCGGTGCCGGCGCGGCGGCACGGGCACGTTGTCGCGGTGTCCGACCAGCACCGACCAGGAGTCGCCGAGGTCGAAGGGCGGGGCCCCGGTGGCGATCTCGTACAGGACGCAGCCGAGGGAGTACAGGTCGCTGCGGTGGTCGAGCTCGCCGCCGGCGATCTGCTCGGGCGACATGTAGTGCGGGGTGCCCATGGCCATGCCGCCGCCGGTGAGCTTGGCGGTGAAGCCGATGTCGTGGGCGAGGCGGGCGATGCCGAAGTCGCAGATCTTCACCGTGCCGTCGGTGAGCCGCATGATGTTGGCGGGCTTGAGGTCGCGGTGGACGACGCCCTGGGCGTGGGTGTACCCGAGGGCGGCGGCGAGCTGCTCGGCGATGTCGACGACCACGTCCACGGGGAGCGGGCTCGCCTGGTTCTCCTCCATCAGCTGGCTGAGGTTGCGGCCGTCGAGGAGCTCCATGACCAGGTAGAGCGGTCCCCCGGCGGCGCTGTCGTCGCCGAAGTCGTGGATGACGGTGACCCCGCGGTGCTGGAGGGAGGCGGCGACGCGGGCCTCGCGGCGGAAGCGCTCGCGCAGGACCTGGGTGAAGTGGTTGTCCCGTTCGGCACCGAGCGGTTTGAGACACTTGACGGCGACGTGCCGGCCGAGGGACTCGTCCCGGGCGCGCCACACTTCGCCCATGCCGCCACGCCCGATCAGATCGAGCGACCGGTACCGGCCCTGGATCAGTCTGGACTCCGCCATGTCTTAAAGCCGCCCCCGTTGTCGTGCTACGTCCTACGCCCTCCCCGGCCGGTCAAGTATGGCCGCTGATGTACGCAGTGTGTACGCAGAGGGACGACTCCCGGGGCCCATGCGCCGCATCGCGTTCAAGATGTGACCTGGAGGCAGCTGCCAGCGCAGACCTGCGGGAATGCTGCGCAGCAGGGTACCGGTGAGGCGCAGGCGCCGGGTGACGGTCCGCGGTGGCGGCGCGGGCCGGCCGTACAGCCGGTGCGCGTGGCCGGGGAGGGTTCCGTAGGCGAGCGCGGCGACCGGACCCCACAGCAGTTTTCGGCCAGGCAGGAGCAGGGCGGGGACGGGCGGGCCGCGCAGGAAGTCGTCCACGGCGCGGGCGTCGGCGCCGACGGCGAGCACCGGCCGCACCCGTTCGAAGTACGCGGCGAGGGCGCGCGTGTCGGCGGGGACGGTGTCGGGGTCGAGGCCGACGAGGCGGGCGCTCACCCGGTTCTCGTCGACGTAGCGGTCGGCCTGGGCGGCGGTCAGGGGCACGCCGGAACGGCGCAGGACGTGCAGGAAGCTGTCGATCTGGGCGCAGTGGACCCACAGCAGCAGGGCGGGGTCGTCGACGGGGAACCGCTCGCCGGTGACGGGGTCGGTGGCGGACAGCGCCCGGTGGATCCGGCGGACCCGGGCCCCGGCGGCTTCGGCGGCCTCGGTGGTGCCGTAGGTGACGGTGCCGACGAAGTCGGCGGTGCGCAGCAGCCGCCCCCAGGCGTCGTTGCGGAAGTCCGAATTGGCCATGACGGCGCGGACGGCGCGCGGGTGCAGGGCCTGGAGGTAGAGCGCCCGGACTCCGGCGATCCACATGACCGGATCGCCGTGGCACTGCCAGGTGACGGACTGGGGCCCGTAGAGCCCGGGATCGGCGGCGCCGTTCATCCCCTGCCTCCCTGTCGGCCCGGCCCCGCACGGTGCGCGCGGGCGACGGACCGGCCGGTGACGAGCCTGCCACTGCGGGGGTACCGGGCGCCATGGGGCGTCGCTCCGCCGCGGGGACCGCGGGCTGCGACAATTCACCCATGACGGGGACGGAGCGGGGGACCGGCCGGAAGAAGGCAGGTGCGAGGACATGTCCGAGGTATCCGAGGGACCCGTCAGGGTGTTCGTCGTCGACGACCACGAGCTGGTGCGGCGCGGGCTGTACGACCTCCTCGACGCCGAGCCGGACATCACCGTCGTGGGCGACGCCGCCACTGCCGCGCAGGCACTGGCCCGCGGCCCGGCGCTGCGCCCCGACGTCGCCGTGCTCGACGTACGGCTTCCGGACGGGGACGGCATCACCGTCTGCCGGGAGCTGCGCTCGCGCGTGCCGGGCCTCGCCTGCCTGATGCTGACCTCCTTCGACGACGAGGAGGCGCTGCTGGACGCCATCATGGCCGGGGCCGCCGGGTACGTCCTCAAGCAGATCAACGGCTCCGACCTGCTCTCCGCGGTGCGGACGGTGGCCGGCGGACGGTCCATGCTGGATCCGGCCACCACCGCGCGCCTGATGAGCGCGCTGCGCGGCCCGGAGCCGCCGGAGCAGCCCGCCGACCCGCGGCTGGCGGGCCTGTCGGAGCGGGAGCGGGCCGTGCTGGACCTGATCGGCGAGGGCCTCACCAACCGGCAGATCGCCAAGCGGCTGTACCTGTCGGAGAAGACGGTGAAGAACCACATCTCCCGCCTGCTGGGCAAGCTGGGTGTCGAGCGCCGCGTCCAGGCGGCCGTGATCGCCGCCGAGGTCCGGGAACACGAGGCCGGCCCCCCGGCGCACTGACGGCGCCGGGGCCGGATCGGACCGGGGCGGGGCGGGGGGCGACGCAGGCTCGCGGCGCCCCGGGGGTCAGGGCGGGGAGACGGGGACCTGCCAGTGCAGTCGGGTGCCGCGCTGCCCGTCGGGGCGCGCGCCGGCCGTCATGTGGCCGCCGAGCCGCTCGGCGCGTTCGGCGAGGTTGCGCAGCCCGCTGCGGCGGCCCTGCCCGGCCGCGTCCGGCAGGCCGACGCCGTCGTCGGTCACCGTGACGGTGAGGACCCCTCCGGCCAGGGCGACCGCGACCTGCGCCGCCGTGGCGCGGGCGTGCCGGGCGACGTTGGCGAGGGCTTCTCCGACCACCGCCAGGACGTCCCGGGCCACGTCCGCCGGCACGTCGGTGTCGATGAGCCCCTCCATGAGCAGAGCCGGTGCGAAGCCGAGGACCCGCGCGGCCTCGTCCACGGCCGTGACCAGTCCCTGCCGCAGCCTGCGGGGGTCGCCCTGGCCGGCCGGGGAGCCGGACCCCGCACCCGCGGCGGTGCGGGGCTCGCCCTCCCGCAGGCCGAAGATCGTCGACCGGATGATCTTGATGGTGGTGTCGAGGTCGTCCACGGCCCGCGCCAGCCGCTCGGCGGCCTGCGGGTGGTCGACGAACCGCTGGACGCTCTGCAGGGTCATGCCGGTGGCGAAGAGCCGCTGGATCGCCAGGTCGTGCAGGTCACGGGCGATCCGGTCGTGGTCCTCCAGCAGGCTCAGCTGCTCGGCGTCCCGGCGCCGGCCGGCGAGCTCCAGGGCGAGGGCCGCCTGCCCGGCGAACCCCGGGAGCGCGGCGACCTCGGCGGCCGCGAAGCCCGGGCGCCCGCGCGACCGGGCCAGGACGAGGACGCCGCTGCGCTTCTCCTCCGTACCGACGGTGACGGCGACGGCCGGGCCGAAGCCCGCCCAGTGCTCCGGCCGCACGGTGATCCGCCCGTCCGTCCCGGCGTCCGCGACGCCGACGAGGCCCTCGCCGGCCAGCGCGGCCGCCGCGAGGGTGCCGCCGGTGTCGGGCAGGACGGTCCCGCGGTGCGCCCCGGCGCCCTCCCCGAGGGCGAGCGAACCGCGCAGCTCCCCCGCGGCGCCGAGGAGGTAGAACACGCCGAGGTCGGCGCCGGTGATGTCCTTGGCCCGGGCCAGCATGCCTTCGAGGACCTCGTCCTCGGGGGCTCCGGACAGCAGGCGACTGGTGATGTCGGTGCCGGCCTCCAGCCAGCGCTCGCGCAGCCTCACCTCCTCGAAGAGGCGGGCGTTCTCGATGGCGATGCCGGCCGCCACGGCGAGCGTGGACAGCACGGCCTCGTCCTCCGCGTCGAACTCGGCCCCGCCGCGCTTCTCGGTGAGGTACAGGTTCCCGAAGACCTCGTCGCGGACCCGGATCGGGACGCCGAGGAAGGAGTGCATCGGCGGGTGGTGGGGCGGGAAGCCGTACGAGGCGGGATGCTCGGACAGCTCGGACAGGCGCAGCGGCTCCGGGTTGCGGATGAGCTCGCCGAGGATGCCGTGGCCGGACGGCAGGGCCCCGATGCGGGTCCGCAGTTCGTCGCTGACCCCGACGGGGAGGAACTCGGCGAGCCGCTTGTCGCCGCCGATCACGCCCAGGGCCCCGTACTCCGCGTCGACGAGGACGACGGCGGCCTCGACGATGCCGCGCAGCACCTGCGGCAGGTCCAGCCGCCGGCCCACCGACATCACGGCCTCCAGGAGCCCGTGCAGCCGGTCCCTGGTCCCCCTGGCCTCGTCGATGCGGGCCTGGAGCTCGTCGAGCAGTTCGTCCAGCCGCAGCCCCGGAACCCGGCTCCGGGGGGCGCCGGCCCGGTCGTCCGCCTCGCCCATGGCCCACCTCCAGCCGCCGGCTCCGGCGGGAAGGGCACCGGCTCCTTCACCGTAGCCCGGCCCGGCCCGCGGGCAGCGGCAGCGGCGCCGGAGGGGGCCGCCCGGGCCCCGAAGGGGTCCGTTCGGCCCCTCGATCGTGCCGTCCGCCTCCCGGATCGTGGGCCGGGTGCCCGCGGAAGGCGGCGAGTGACGGAGGGCAGGAAGGCTGGAGGGCCCGATGAGACGGATCACGGTGGCGGACCTGATGACCGACGAGGTCGTCTGCGCGGCTCCCGGCACGGCCTTGGAGCACGTCGTGACGCTCCTCGACGAGCACGACTTCAGCGGGCTCCCGGTCCTCGACGACGAGGACCGCGTCCTCGGGGTCGTCGCCCGGACGGACCTGCCGGGGCACCTCCCGCCGCAGCCGCACGTCCCCGGGGAGACGGCCGGGCCGGCCACCGCGGCCGAGGTGATGTCCGTCCCCGCAGTGACGGTCCGCGCGGACGAGCCGGCGGCCGACGCCGCCCGGCTGATGGCCCGCCGCGGGGTGCAGCGGTTGCTCGTCGTGGACGTGGAGGACCGCCTCGTCGGCATCCTCACCCGCCGGGACCTGCTGCGCCTGTTCCTCCGGCCGGATGCCGAGATCCGTCGCCGCGTCGTCAGGGAGGTGCTGGACGAGGCCCTGGGCGTGCCGTCCGCGGCCGTCGACGTCCACGTCGTCCACGGGGTCGTCGCCCTGGAGGGCCGGGTGGAGCGGCAGAGCCAGCTCCGGCTCCTGCGGGGCCTGGTCGAACGCCTCGACGGGGTCGTGGCGGTCGTCTCGCACGTCACGGCGCACCGCGACGACACGGCCGGCCGCAACGCCCTGGCCTGGTGACCCGTACGGGCAGGGAAAGGGACGCGGAAGGGGAAGGGAAACGAGAAGGGGCGGAAAGAGCCCGCCCGCTTCTCGCGGAACCCGATTGTGTGGTGCACGGCACGAGGCCGCTTCTCCGCATCCTCAGTATGTGGGCTCTCTCCGCACTTTCATGGAAGCACTCCGGGGCCCGGCGCGCCAGGGCCGGCCGGTCCCCGGAAGGGCCGCTCGGCCCCTCCCGCGGGCGCGGGCGCGCGACGCAGCCTGGGTACAGCGCAGTACCCGACACGACAGGAGCAGTCCCGTGACCGCACCACTGATCGGCTCCGCAGAAGCCGCCCTGTTCGTCGGCGACGCCGTCACCGCGCCCTCGATGCACAACGCCCAGCCCTGGCGGTTCGTCCTCCGCCGGGCCACCGGCACCATCGAGCTGTACGGGGACCCCCGCCGGGCCATGCACCGGGCGGACCCGGACCACCGCGCCCTCCACCTCGGCTGCGCCGCAGCCCTGTTCAACCTGCGCGTCTCCGCCGCCCACCACGGCCGGCCGGCCGTCGTCCGGCTGCTGCCGGACGCTTCCGACCCCTGGCTGCTGGCCGAGGTCGCCTTCACCGGACCCGCCGGCGACGACGAGGACCTGGCCGCCCTGTACCCCGCGCTGCGCAGGCGCCGGACGAGCCGCTTCCCGTTCGGCGACGAGCCGGTCCCGGACGCGCTGATGGACGGGCTGCGGGCGGCCGCCCTGCTGGAGGGCTGCCGCCTGGACGTGCCGGACCCGTGGCACGTCGACACCCTGCTCGGGCTGGTCCGCGACGCGGAGCAGCGCGAGGAGATCGAGCCCGGGGTGCGGGCCGAGACGGCCGCCTGGACCTACGACACCGCCGAACCCGCAACCACGGCCGCGGGCGCCGGCACGGGTACGGGTACGCGTACGGGCCCTGCCGGCGGACGGCCGCGCCGCGACGGCATCCCGGCCGCCGCCTTCGGCCCGCGCAGTACGGGCGGGGCCGCGACCGTACGGGACTTCGGCCGGGACAGGCCGGTGGCCGGCCGCGGCCGGGCCGCCTTCGAGGAGCGCCCGCAGCTGGTCCTGCTGTCCACGCCGGGGGACGCGCCCGCCGACTGGCTGCGCGCGGGACAGGCCCTGGAACGCGTCCTGTTGCAGGCGACCGCCGACGGCCTGGCCACGTCCATGACCTCCCAGCCGCTGGAATGGCCCGAACTGCGCTGGCCGGCCCGCAACCCGGTCGCCGGTACCGGCCACGTCCAGATGGTCGTCCGGCTGGGCTACGGCCCGCAGGGCCCGGGCACGCCCCGCCGCGCGGTCGCGGAGGTCCTGCACGTCCTGTGACGCAGATACCCCTCGACTCCGCGCCGTGACGGGAGTTCGGCCTTCCGTGTCCGTGTGCTCCCGATAGGCTTTGCTCCGGTTGAGTACAAGGAGAGCCGGTTCATGGTGGGGGATTCGTTGTCCCAGATGCCGAGGATGCGTCTGGACGAGCTGCTCGACGAGCTCCAGGCGCGGATCGACGCCGCCCGTGGCACGCGCGACCGCGTGCACAGCCTCCTGGAAGCGGTCGTGTCGGTGGGGCGGGAGCTGGAACTCTCCCAGGTCCTGCGCCGCATCGTGGAGGCCGGCGCCCTGCTCGTGGACGCCGAGTACGGTGCCCTCGGCGTCATCGGCCCGGACGGCAGGACGCTCTCGCAGTTCCTGACGGTCGGCCTGTCCGACGAGGAGATCGCCCGGATCGGGCCGCTGCCGGCCGGCCACGGCCTGCTGGGCGAGGTGATCCGGCATCCGGAGCCGCTGCGGTTGGCCGATCTCGGCGGGCACCCGTCCTCGCACGGGTTCCCGGCTCACCACCCGCCGATGCGCACCTTCCTGGGGGTGCCGATCCGGGTGCGGGAGGAGGTGTTCGGGAACCTGTACCTCACCGACAAGCGGGGCGGCCAGGAGTTCGACACGGAGGACGAGTCGGTCATCACCACGCTGTCGGTGGCCGCCGGTGTCGCCATCGACAACGCCCGCCTGTACGAGAGCTCCCAGCGCCAGCAGCACTGGCTGCGGGCCAATGCCGAGATCACCGGGAGCCTGCTGTCCGGGAGTTCGCGCACCGAGGTGCTCCAGCTCATCGCGCGCCGGGCGCAGGACATCACCGGTGCGCAGGCCGCGGAGATCGCCACCGCGCTGCCCGGGACCGACGGGCTGCTGGTGGAGGTGGCCACGGGGGCCGGGGCCGGGGCCCGCCAGGGACTGGTCCTGCCCCTGGCGGGGACGATGGTGGGGGCCGCGCACACCGAGGGCGCCCCGGTGTCGAGCCCGCGGACCGCCACCGACCGGCGGTTCGACGCGGATTCGGCGCAGGCCCGCGCCGAGGGTCCGGCGGTGGCGGTGCCCCTGGGGACGGGCGGCGCGCCCGCGCGGGGCGTGCTGTTCCTCGCCCGGGCGGCGGGGGAACCCGTGTTCAGCGACGGCGAACTGGAGCCGCTGCTGGCGTTCGCCGGGCAGGCGGCGCTCGGCCTGGAGCTGGCGGACCGGCGGCGGGACGCCGAGCAGATCGCCCTGCTGGAGGAGCGCGACCGTATCGCCCGGGACCTCCACGACCTGGCCATCCAGCGGCTGTTCGCCACCGGAATGACCTTGCAGAGCGCGGCGCGCCTGGTGGAGCACGGCGGGGCGGCGCAGCGGCTCGGCCGGGCCGTGGACGACCTCGACGAAACCATCAAGATCATCCGGTCGACCATCTTCGGGCTGCGCACGAAGGACCGGGACGGTGCGGGCGGTGCGGGCCTGCGCGCCCGGGCGGCGCGCGCCGTCGGCGAGGCCGCGACCGTGCTCGGGCACCCGCCGCGGCTGAGCATGGAGGGCCTGCTGGACACCGACGTGCCCCACGTCGTGGCCGACCACGTCGTGGCCGTGCTCGGGGAGCTGCTCAGCAACGCGGCCCGGCACGCGCACGCCAGCCGGGTCGGGGTGTCGCTGAGGGCGGGCGGGGGCGAGGTCGTGCTCTCCGTGTCGGACAACGGCGTGGGCATCCCCGAGCAGGGCCGCCGCAGCGGTCTGGCCAACCTGGACGAGCGGGCCCGCAGCGTCGGCGGCGCGTTCCTGATCGAATCGCCGTCCGAGGGCGGCAGCCGGCTCGTGTGGCGGGCCCCGTTGCACCGGGATCCGGCCTCGGCGGGGCTCGCCTGATCAGCCGGCCCCGGCGCACGGGGCCGTGCCCGGCTCCACCGGGGCCGCGTACGGCGGCCCGGCCGCGCCCGGTTCCGGGGCCGCGGCGTGCTCCAGCCGGAAGCCGGTGACCAGGTCCGGCCGGATGCGTACGACGCGGCAGGGCGCCGGGCCGAGCACCCAGGGCCGCAGCCGGTCCTCGTACGCGGCCGCCTGCGCGGGGTCGGTCACCGGGCGGGCGTAGCCGGTGACCACGACGCTCCAGCCGAGGCGGGTGCGGGCGTCGATGTCGTCGGTCTCGTAGGCGACGACGACGCCCGCGCCGTCGGAGGGCGCCGCCAGCGCGGCGAGCGCGCCGCCGTCGTGCACCCTGAGGACGATGTCCTCGCCGTCCAGCAGGTGGTTCACGGGGCGTACCGCGGGGAGCGCGTGCCGGGTGAAGACGACCCGTCCCAGGGGCACCGTCCCGAGCAGGCGCAGGGCCTCGCCGCGGTCCAGGGGCCGCATGCGCCGCGCACCCTCCCCGTCCACTTCGTGTTCCATCATGCGCACCTGCGGTCCGAAGGAGATCGATCTGCTGCGTACTGTGCTCGTACGTGAACCAGCAGCGTCACCCGGACCGTGGGCGCCGCACCAGGGCCGAACGGTCCTCTCCGGGCTCGTCACCAGCCGCAGTACAGCACCCGGTCCGCGCCGACCACCCGCAGCGACTTGGCCAGCAGCGGCGGCACGCCCTGGAGCAGGAGCCGCGCCCCGGTACGGGCGCACCGCCGGTGCAGGCGCAGGAACATGTCGATGCCCGAGGTGTCGCAGAACGCGAGCCCGGACAGGTCCAGGACCACCTCCCCGCCCCCGTCGGCGACCCGCGCGAGTCTCGGTTCGACGGCCGCGACCGTGTGGACGTCCAGCTCGCCCACGACGGCGACGCCCGCCCCGTACTCGTCCCGTACGACCGTCCTGAGCGCGATCATCGTCCTGCCCATGCGTCCTCTCCCCTCCTGCGTCACCGCGTCCGGCCGCGCCCCTTCGGGGCGGCGGTCCGGTCGCCTCCACCCCATCAGTCGCGCGGACGGAGGCGTAAGGTCCGCATGCCCCGCACCAAGGGCCGAAGGTCCCGAAGTCCGGGATTCCGGTCGCATTGCGGTCCGTACCGCGCTAACGGAAGGGCCGATCGGCCCTGTCGGACAACCCACCGCCGGGGCAGGATGCGAGGACGCGGGTACGTCCGGTACACGCCCGACCGAGGAGCAGCAGATGACCGACAGCGGTGTCACCCACCCGGCGGAGGAGCCGATCAGCGTCTTCCTCCTCGACGACCACGAGGTCGTCCGCCGGGGCGTGCACGACCTGCTGGAGGCGGAGCCGGACATCCGCGTGGTGGGCGAGGCGTCCACAGCGGAGCAGGCGCTGGTCCGGGTGCCGGCGCTGCGCCCGCGGGTGGCGGTGCTCGACGTACGGCTCCAGGACGGCGACGGCGTCTCCGTCTGCCGCGAACTGCGCTCCCGGATGCCGGAGCTGGCCTGCCTGATGCTGACGTCGTTCGACGACGAGGAGGCGCTGCTCGACGCCATCATGGCCGGCGCCTCCGGCTACGTCCTCAAGCAGATCAGCGGCACCGACCTGGTGACCGCCGTCCGCACGGTGGCCTCGGGCAAGTCGATGCTCGACCCCGGCGCCACCGCCCGGGTCATGGCCCGGATGCGGGGCGAGGTCCCGCAGGAGGAGCAGGTGCCGGGACTGCCCGGGTTCACGGACCGGGAGAAGGAGATCCTGGTGCTGGTCAGCGAGGGCCTGACGAACCGTGAGATCGGCAAGCGGCTCTACCTCGCCGAGAAGACGGTCAAGAACATCGTCTCGCGCCTGTTCATCAAGCTCGGCGTCGACCGGCGCGTCCAGGCCGCCGTGATCGCCAGCCACACCCTCGTACCGTCCAGCCGTCAGCCGGGCCGCCCCGCCTGACGGCTGCGGGCCGCGCGGCCCGCGCGCCAGCGGCTGGGACGGCTCAGGACTCCGGGACCACGGCCACGGGACACCGCGCGTGGTGCAGGACCGCATGGGCCGCAGAACCGATCCTGCTACCGATGGGCCCCTTGCGCGTGCGCCGGCCCACGACCAGCAGCGACGCGGACCCCTCCGCCGCGGACAGCAGCACCTGCCCGGCACTGCCCAGCTCGACGTGCTCCACCACGGGCACCTCGGGATACTTCGCGCGCCACGGCTCCAGCGCCCGGCGCAGCGCCGCCTGCTCGTACTGCACGAGCCCGCCGTCCTGCTCGGAGATCCACATCGTGCCGGGGCTGTACGCGTAGATCGACGGCAGGTCCCAGGCGCGCACCGCCCGGACGGCCGCCCCGCGCACGGCGGCGGCCTCGAACGCGAAGCCCAGCACGTCGTGACTGTCCTCGGGATAGCCGTACTGGCCGACCACGACCTCGCCCGCCCCACCGTCCGACCGCTCCTCGGTGCCGTCCGGGCGGTCCCCGTCGGCCGCGCGCACGGACACCACCGGGCAGGCCGCCTCGCCGACGACCTGCTGCCCGTACGAGCCCAGCAGGAAACCGAGCAGCGGGCCGCGGCCCCGGGTCCCCAGCGCCAGCAGCTCCGCCTGCTGTGCCTCCCGCAGCAGCGCGGGCACGGGCGCGTCCTGGACGACCTCCGTGACGATGCCCAGCTCCGGGTGGTGCGCGGCCACCTCGTCGGCCGCGGCGTGCAGCAGGGCGTCGGCCCGGCGGGCCTCCTCGTCCCGGTCCCGGGCCATCGGCAGAGGAACGGGCTGCCACAGCCAGGCGTGGACCAGGCGCAGGCCCCGCCCCCGCCGGACCGCCTCGGCCGCCGCCCAGCGCGCGGCGGCCCGGCTCTCCGTGGATCCGTCCACTCCGACGGCGATGACAGGTGACACGGCTCTGCCCTCCAAGCTGCTCGGCTGCGGTTCGGGATGCGGCACCGGGGCCGCCCCCCTTCCCCACCCTGCCGGGCCGTCCCCCGCCCGCCGAGGGGCCGACCGGCCCTCACCCGGGGCCGGTCGGCTGCGGCGACCCGTACCCGGCCCCCGGTGCCGTCACGCGGGCGTGGGGCCGGGGCTCAGGCCACGGGGGTGGTCGGCCAGGGGGTGAAGGGAACGGCGCCGCCGCTGCGCACGGCCTCGACCGCGCTCTGGTGCAGCGCCCGGCTGGCCTCGGAGCTGGGGCAGGCCACGGGGCTGCCGGCCAGGAAGTACCACTCGGACGCACCCGAGTACTGCACGGCGATGTGCGCCCGCTCCTGCTCCCATGTGGTGTGCACCGTCAGTTCACCGGTGAGGGTGCCGGCTGCGTCGGTGAGCACGCCGCCCGGGCCGGCGTACACCCCGGGAGTGGTCCATTCTGCGGATGCCATGTCAGATCACCTCGGAAACGGGGCTGGACTGGTCTGGTTGCTGTGGATGGGGAGGTGGACGGGGGTGTCGGTAGGGGTTACCTGGGTTCCATGCTGCGGCAGCACGGGCGGACGGCACAGGGCCGTGCGGCCCCCGGGCGGGGGTCCGCTCGGCCCTGCTCCGGCCCGGCCCGCTCCGCCCGCGGTGGGTTTCCGCGGGGGCGCCGCCCGGAAGGATCGGGACCATGAGGGTCTCCGCATCGAAGGTGTCCGCATCACGAGTGTCCGCGGCGAAGGTGTCCGCGTCCATGTCGGCGCCTGCCGTCGCCGTTCCCACCGGCACCCCGGTCGACGAGGTCGCCCGGCGCATGGACGTCCACGGCGTCGGATGCGTCGTGGTGACGGAGGGCGGGGAGGTGTGCGGCATCGTCACCGACCGGGACCTCGCCGTGCGCGTCGTGGCCGCTGGTGCCGACCCGGCCGCGGCGGTGCGGACGGTGATGTCCTCCCCCGTGGTCACCGTGGAGGCCGCGGACGACGTCCACACGGCGTACCGGGTCTTCCGGAACACCGGCGTGCGGCGGCTCCCCGTGCTGGACGGCGGGCGGCTGGTGGGCGTGCTGACGGTGGACGACCTGCTGATGGACGTCTTCCAGCGGGTGGCGGACCTGCTCGGGCCGGTCGCCTGGAGCGTCCTCGCGGAGCCCCCGGCCCCGCCGGACCCGCCGGACGCCCAGAGCCCACCGGAGAGCGCCTAGCCGGCCCGCGCGGCCCGGTGCCCCCCGTGCCCGGGTGCCCGGTGCCCTCAGTCGTCGTCCGCGCCCTGTTCGGGGCGGGCGCGTCCGGACCAGTGGGGTTCGACGCGCTCCCACTCCCGCTCCCACTGCCGCAGGCTGCCCGCCTCGATCCGGCGCAGGCGGACGGTGATCAGGGCTCCGGTGCACAGGACGACCGCCGCGAGGGCACCGGAGGCGGCGGCGATCGCGTCGAGGGTGATGGCGTCCGCGGTGCGCGGCGGAGAGAGGGACACGTCGCCGGCGTCGTCCACCCATATGGTGACCGCCTTGCCGGGCGGTGTGCGGGGCGGGACGGGAACGGGCCCGGTGTGCACACGGGAGTCCGGGTACCGCCAGGTGGCGTGCGCCGATGCCGCGGGCGCGGCGGCGGTCCGGGCCCCCTCGGGCCCCACCGGCTGGGCCACCGTGGTGGCCTTCACCCGGTGCAGGAGGCGGGCCCGGGCCTCGGCGGCGCGTTCGCCGGCGGCCTGCACGGCGAGGCCGGTGACGACGGCGCAGACCACCGCGAGCACGCAGGCCAGTGCGAAGACGGCGTGCCAGCGGGTGCGGGCACGGTCGGCTCCCCGCCGCAGCGGGTTGGCCCCCGTACCGGCGCCCCGGCCGGGTGTCCGGCAGGACATCGTGCACCTCCGGGGTCTTCCCCTCTCCCCCACTGTCCTCCGCCGCCGCCGTCCGGGCCACGCAGCGGCGGCGGCCCGCCGTGGCGGACCTGCGCCGCGCGCCCCCGGGCGGGCACGGTCGGCGCGTGCCCGGTGACCGAGCGCGAGGCCGCGGCCCGGTCGTTTCGGCGGCGGGGACCTACGACTCGGCGCCCGGCTCGCCCCGCCAGGTGCGGTAGGCGGCGACGGCGGTGGGGAGGGTGGCGAAGATGCGGTCCTCGCCGACCGATGCCGTGAGGCCGTAGGCGTCGAGCGGGTCGCGGAGGTCCTGCTTGACCCGGGCGAGGGCGAACACGATGCCGCGGTCGGTGAGTTCGGCGCGCAGGGCCTCGACCGCGTCGAGGGCGGTGATGTCGACCTCGACGTTGGCCTCGGTGTTCAGGACGAACCACCGGACGGGGGCGTCCTCGGCGTCGACGGCGGCCAGGGCCCGGCGCCGGAAGTCGTCCGCGTTGGCGAAGAAGAGCGGCGAGTCGTAGCGGTAGACGACCAGGCCGGGGATGGTGCGGGCGGTCGGGTAGTCGTCGACGTCGTGCATGCCGGCCAGGCCCGGGACGACGCCCTGGACAGCGTCGTGCGGGCGGGCGACCCGGGTGAGGAGCTCGGCGACGGAGAGGGCGACGGCGACCAGGACGCCGTAGAGGATGCCGAGGGCGAGGACCCCGAGCGTGCAGCCGACGGCCAGGAGGAGCTCGCGGCGGCGGAAGGCGGCGAGCCGACGGAACTCGCCCACCTCCACCAGGCGCAGGGCGGCGTAGACGACGATGGCGCCGAGGGCCGCGGACGGGGTGTGGGCGAGCAGGGGGCCGAGGAAGAGCAGGACGGCTGCGACGCAGCCGGCACCGACGAGCGAGTACACCTGGGTGCGGGCGCCGGCCGAGTCCGCGAGGGCGGTACGGCTGGCGCTGCTGCTGACGGGGAAGCCCTGCAGGACGCCGGCGCCGATGTTGGCGACGCCGAGGCCGAGCAGTTCGCGGTCCGCGTCCAGCGGGCGGGGGTCGTCGCGGCGGGCGAAGGCGCGGGCGGTCAGGACGACGTCCGAGTATCCGACGAGGAGCACGCCGAGGGCCGGTAGGAGCAGGTCGGCGCAGTCCGCCGGGCGGGGCAGGGCGAAGCCGGGCAGGCCGGTCGGGACGGCGCCGATGACGTCGATGCCGTGGCGGTCGTCGAGGCCGAACCCGGCGACCACGGCCGTGGAGAGGGCGAGGACGACGAGGGGGCCGGGCACGGACCGCCCGAGCCGCGGCAGGGTGAACAGCAGCACGAGGCATCCGGCGGCCACAACGGCGGTGGCCCCGTTGACGTCGCCGAGGTGGCCCAGGAACGAGAGCAGCTGGGGGAAGAACCCCGACCCGCTGCTGCTGACCCCGGTGAGCTTGGGCAGCTGGTCCACGATCATGATGCAGGCGACCCCGGCCATGTAGCCGACGAGCACCGGCCGGGACAGCAGGTCGGCGAGGAAGCCGAGCCGGGCGGCCCAGGCGACGGTGCAGAGCAGGCCGACGACGACGGCGAGGGCCGCCGCGAGCGCCGCGTACCGTGCGGGGTCGCCGGCGGCGAGCGGTGCCACGGCCACGGCGGTCATCAGGGCGGTGGTCGACTCGGGCCCGACGGACAGCAGCCGGGACGACCCGACGAGGGTGTAGAGGGCCATGGCCGGCAGCGCGGCCCACAGCCCGGTGACCGGCGGCAGTCCGGCCACCCCGGCGTAGGCCATGACCTGGGGTACGAGATAGGCGGCGACCGTGACCCCGGCGAGGAGGTCGCCGCTCAGCCACGTCCTGCGGTAGCTGCGGAAGGCGGGCGGAAGCACAGCGATCGGTCCGTGCTCCGGCATGGCACCTCCGGGACTCCCTGCGGGCTCGTGGCGCACCATCCTGCCGTGCGGCCGCAGACGGGGGCGTGAAGCGCGCGAGGACGGCAGCGACCGCGTCGCGTCCCTGGCGGCACCTGCGGCACCTCACGGCGGCATCACACGCCGCGGTCTCACGTCGGCCCGCTCCCCGCGGCACGGCCGCGGAGGACGGCGAGCCGCCGCGCGTACTCCACGTCGTCGATCTCGCCCCTGGCGTACCGCTGCGCGAGCAGCGTCTCGGCCCCCGCGGCGGGGGCGGCGGGCGGAGCCGGTGCTGCGCGCCGGGACGCGCCCTCCCGCTGGAAGGCGCGGACCAGGAGGACGGCGGCGACGACGATCAGGCCCCAGACGACCAGGGTCGTCAGGGACATCGCGAACCAGCCCCAGGCACCCATGCCATGACCGTTCCAGTACATCTCACACCTACCGGGTCGACGGGTCGGCGGCCGCGTTCCGGTCGTCTCCTGCCAGGATCCACGGGAGCCCCGGCACCGGACGTGGGCCGATCGGGGCACGAAGGGGACCGCAGGGCCCGGGCCCGGACGGTCCGGTCGGCCGATACTGAAGTCGGACGCGAACACAGGATGCCGTCCCGGCGCTGCCCCCGCCGAGTGCCGTTCCCGGACCGATGGAGCCGGCCATGCCCGCATCCCGCTACACCGTCAGTGACGTCATGACGCACACGGCCGTCGCCATCGGCCGCGAGGCGTCCTACAAGGAGATCGTCGAGCTCATGCACGAGTGGCAGGTCAGCGCGGTCCCCGTCCTGGAGGGCGAGGGCCGGGTGGTCGGTGTCGTCTCCGAGGCGGACCTCCTGCCGAAGGAGGAGTTCCGGCGTTCGGAGCCCGTGCTCCCCGACCAGCTGGAGGAGGCGTCCAAGGCCGGTGGGGTCCTCGCCGAGGAACTCATGTCGAGCCCCGCCGTCACCGTCCACCCCGATGCACCGGTCGCCGAGGCCGCCCGGATCATGGCCCACAGGCGCCTCAAGCGCCTTCCCGTGGTCGACGAGCTCGGCATGCTCGAAGGGGTGGTCAGCCGCAGCGACCTCCTGAAGGTCTTCCTGCGGCCCGACGAGGAACTCGCGGAAGAGATCCGCCAGGAAGTGCTCACCGCGCTGGTTCCCGGCCTGACCTTGGACTTCGCCGTCGAGGAGGGCGTCGTCACCCTGCGCGGTCCACTGCGGGACCGCACGCTCGTGCCCCTGCTCGCACGGGCGGTACGCGCCGTGGAAGGGGTCGTGGACGTCCGGATGGAACTGGACGGTGCCGGTGGTGCCGGTGGTGCCGCCGCCTGACCGCACCGCGAAGAGGCCCCCCGGGCCACGGACGGGACCGTTCGGCCCTCGAACGGCCCTTCCGCCCGGCGGATGGTGGGAGGCACACCACGCACCGGAAATCAGCCACGTCCACGACACGGCATGGCGGAGTAGGAGGGCCTCATGAACCGGATCAAGGTGGCGGACCTGATGACCGACGAGGTCGTCTCCGTGGCCCCCGGCACCGCGTTCAAGGACGTCGCGGAGCTGCTCGCCCAGTACGACATCAGCGGGGTCCCCGTCCTGGACGACGAGGACCGGGTGGTCGGCGTCGTCTCCCGGACCGACGTGCTGGCGCAGGCCGCACCGGATCCGCTCGCCTCCCCGCGGGACGGGGATCCGGCCCGGCCCGTCACGGCGGGGGAGCTCATGTCGGCCCCCGCGGTCACCGTCCACGCCGATGCGACGGCCGCGGACGCCGCACGGCTGATGACGCGCCGCGGCATCGAGCGGCTGCCCGTCGTGGACGTCGAGGACCGGCTCGTGGGCATCGTCACCCGTCGGGACCTGCTCCGCGTGTTCCTGCGTCCCGACGCCGAGATACGCCGACGCGTCCAGGACGTCCTCGGCGACGCCCTCGGAGGTTCAGCCGGCGGCGTCGACGTCCACGTCGTGGACGGCATCGTCACGCTGGACGGTGTCGTGCCGCGCCGGAGCCAGCTGCCCGTGCTCCGCAGCCTCGTCGAACGCCTCGACGGGGTCGTGGCCGCCGCGTCACGCGTCACGGCCCGCACCGACGACACGGCGACCACGCCCACGGGCGCCTCCCGCCCGGCGATGCCCTGGTGACGCCCTGTCGACCGTACGGAGGAACGCACCGTCATGAAGGACCACGTGACAGTCGGAGTCGACGGCTCCGCCGCGAGCCGGGCGGCGGCACGGTGGGCGGCGCAGGAGGCCGCCCTGAGGCAGGTGCCGCTGCGGCTCGTCCACGCCGTCGACTGGCCCCTGGACCCGGTGCTGCCCGGACTGGGCCACCAGGACACGGACCGCCGGGCCGCGGACCGGGTGCTGACCGGGACGGCACGGGAACTGCGGCGGCTGCATCCGCAGCTGGACTTCACGCAATGGTGTCCCGCCGCCCGACCAGCGGCCGCCCTCGCGGCGGAGGCCGCCGATGCGGGGCTGCTGGTCCTGGGGTCGCGGGGGCCGGGCGGACTGCTCGGCTTCGTGGTCGGCTCGGTGGCGCTGTCGACCGTGGTCGCGACCGTCACCCCGGTCGTGCTCGTCCGTGCCACCGCCGCCGCCACCGACGGCCCCGAAACGCCGGACGCACTCCCGTCGGGCGAGATCGTCGTGGGTGTCGACGTCCACGAGGCGTGCGACCGGGTCCTCGCCTTCGCCTTCGAGGAGGCGGCCCGGCGCGACTGCCCGCTGCGGGTCGTGCACGGCTGGAAGACGCCCGCCGCCCACGCGTACGTCCCCCTCTTCGACCCGGACGAAGAGCGGGACATCGGCCGGAGCGCCGCACGCACCATGGACGATCTGCTCACGCCCTGGCGGCGCGGGTTCCCCGAAGTGAACGTCTCCCCGAAGGTGTTCAGGGGCCCGGCGGGCGACCGGCTCGTCCGGGCCGGCCGAGGTGCGGCACTGGTCGTGGTGGGGCGTCACCTGCGCCGTTCGCCCCTCGGCGGGCACCTGGGCCCGGTAGCCCACGCGGTCCTGCACCACTGCGCCGCCCCGGTCGCAGTGATCGCCCACGCCCCGTGAAGACGCGGCTGCGCGCGGCCGCTGACGCCATGGCGGACACCTGACGCCATGGACGCACGCCGCGGCTCACTCGACGGCCACCTCCGGGCGGACGATGGTCACCGGGCACGCGGCGTGGAGCGCCGCCTGCTGGCTCACCGAACCGAGCAGGGCCCGGCTGAAGCCGCCGCGGCCGCGGCTGCCCACGACCAGCATGTCGGCGCCTTCGGACGCGTCGACCAGGACGTCGGCCGGGTGCCCGTGCACCAGGCGTTCGGTGACCAGGGAGGATCCGTCCTCACCGAGGACGGTGCGGACCTCGTCGACCAGTTGCCGCTCGGCCTCCTCCTTGTCGAACGTCACGTCCACGGCCGGAGCCGACCACGACGCGCTGCCGGGGACCTCCCACGCCGTGACCGCCTCCACCGTGCCGCCGACGAGGCCGGCGTACCGCACGGCCCAGCGCAGCGCGGCCTGGGACGAGGACGATCCGTCGATGCCCACCACGATCCGCGGAGTCTCGTTCTGCGTGTTCATGCCGTTCATCCCTTCCGGCGCTCTGCTTCCAGCGTGTGCGAGACGCGTGCGCACCGCCATGCGAGGGGCTCCCCCGGCGGGCAGGCGGAACCAGCGTTCCCGGCCCGCGGCCACCCTCTCGTGCCGGTCGCCGGGCAGCACGACGGGCACCGGTCCAGGCGTCCGGGCCCTGCTGTCGGGCGAGCACCCAGGCGTGCGGCGAGGTGCGGGTCGCCCATGTGGACGAGGCGGGTGTGGGTGACGGCGAGGCGGCGGCCTTCGGCGTCGTGGAAGAGGGTGTGGCGGGTGAGCGTGCCGGCGCGCAGGTCCAGCGAGACGCGGTGGTGGCGCAGGGTCGGGTGGGCCGGGGTGAGCCAGTCGCCGGGCGGTGCGCCGTCGGGCAGGCAGCGGTAGCGCAGGCCGGTCCAGTCCGGCAGCCGGACCATGTCCTCGTTGGAGACGGTCCGTCCGGCGACGGCGGAGGCGAGGCGGTCGTAGCAGCCGGCGAGGTAGGTGGCCGGGTAGTGGACGGCGTCGGCAGTGGTCTCGGGGGCCGACCCGCGGGTGGCGAAGCGGCCGTTGCCGAGGGTGCACAGGGATTCGACCAGCCGCTCGTTCCCGGGGTCGTAGCGCGGGTACTCCCACTGCCAGGAGGTGTTCACGACCGGCCGTCTCCGAGGAGGGCCGGCAGCCCGCTCAGATCGGGGAGGACGAGGTCGGCGCCGTGCGCGCGCAGGGCGTCCGCCGTGGACGGGTCGCCGTCGCGGCCGATGCCGACGACCAGGCGGAAGCGGCCCCGGCGGCCCGCCTCGACCCCGACGAGCGCGTCCTCCACCACGGCCGTGTGCCCGGGGCCGGTTCCGAGCCGGTCGGCCGCCTCCAGGAACAGGGCGGGGGCGGGCTTGCCCGGGAGGGCCAGCGCGGCCGCCTCGTCGCCGTCGACCAGGGCGCCGAAGAGGCCCACGAGGTCTGCGCATGCGAGGAGGGCGCGGGCGTGCCGCGAGGCCGATACGGCCGCGCACGCGACCTGCATCTGCCGCAGCCGCAGGAGCGCGGGCCGGACGTCGTCGAAGACCGTCACGCCTTCGGTCCGCACCGTCTCGGAGAAGATCCGCTCCTTGCGGGCGGCGACCGCGTGCACGGTGCCGCAGCCCGGCGGGTCCTCGGGGGTTCCGCCGGGGAGGTCGACGCCGCGGTCCGCGAGGAAGGCCCGTACGCCGTCGAGCCGGGAACGGCCGTCCACCAGGTCCCGGTAGTCGCGCACGGCGTCGAAGGGGCGCGGTCCGCCACCGGTCACGTGGTGCTGCCACGCGGCGAGGCAGCCGTCGAAGGCCTCCTTCCAGGCGGCCGCGTGGCGGGCGGCCGTGGCCAGGAGGACCCCGTCGGTGTCGAAGACGACCGCGCGCACGGCGTCCATCAGTCGTGCACGACGCGGCGGCCGGTGAGCCGTACGGGGGTGAGCTTCATCCAGTGGGTGCGGTCGCCGCCGGCCCAGGGTTGGGAGCGGGCGGTGGCACCGAGGTGCTGGAGTTCGTCGGGGTCGGTGACCGCGGCGAGCTCGCCCACGGCCAGGACGCTCCAGCCGCCTGCGGTCACCTCGTCGATGTGGTCGATCTCGAAGGCGGCCTCGGTGCCCGAGGCACGGGCGGCGACGGCCTCCTCGGAGGTGCGGAAGGCGATGCCGGTCCCCGCGACCAGGTAGTTGACGGGGAGGACGGCCGGGCCGTCGGGGGTGAAGACGGCGATGCGGCCCACGCCGTGCGTGCCCAGCAGGTGTCGGCATTCGGCCTCGTCCAGTTCCACGAGCGTGGTGTCGCGCCGGGCGGCGGACCGGCCGGGGACCCGTTCGGCGCTCGCGCCGGTCAGGTCGTCGACGGTGATGCCGAGGGCGTCGGCGACCCGGACGAGGGTGCCGATCGACGGCGAGGCGGCGTGTTCCTCCAGGTAGGCGATGTAGTTGGCGTCCGCTCCGCACTGCTGGCCGAGTTCCTCGCGGCTGAGGCCGAGGGCTTCGCGGTGGGCCGCCAGGCGGCGGCCCAGGTCGGTGCGTCCGGTCCTCCCACCGGACGTCGGGTACGGGGTTCGCGGGCTGCTCTTCACGGTGATCACGGCTCCTCGGGCGGCACGGCGACGGTGTCGTGCTGCGGTCCGCCGAGCACGACCTTGAGGGCGGCGGTGTCGCCGGCGCGGGAGAAGACGTCGTACGCCTCCTCCATCCGGTCGAGCTCGAAGCGGTGGGTGACCATCGCCGCCCCGGGCAGCCGGCCCGCGGCCGCCATCCGCAGCAACATGGGGGTCGAGTAGGTGTCCACGAGACCGGTGGTGAGGGTGACGTCCTTGATCCACAGGTCTTCGAGGTGGAGGGTCGCGGGCTTGCCGTGGACGCCGATGTTGGCGACCCGGCCGCCGGGGCGGACCATGCGGGTGCACAGTTCGAACGCCTCGGGCACGCCGACGGCCTCGATGACGACGTCCGCGCCCAGCCCCTCGGTGAGGTCCTCGACCAGCCGCTCCGGCTCCTCCCGGGCGCTCACGGTGGCATCGGCACCGAGCCCGCGGGCGGCCTCCAGCCGGGACGTGGCGAGATCGACGACGATGATCCGGAACGGGCTGTACAGGCCCGCGGTCGCGATGGCGGCCAGGCCGATGGGGCCGGCGCCGACCACGACCACCGTGTCGCCGGGACGTACGCCGCCGTTGAGCACGCCCACCTCGTACGCGGTCGGGAAGATGTCCGCGAGCAGCACCGCCTCGTGGCTCGGCAGGGCGCTGGGCAGCGGGTGGACGGAGAGGTCCGCGAAAGGGACGCGCACGTACTCGGCCTGGGTGCCGTCGATGAGGTGGCCCAGGACCCAGCCGCCGCCCCCGCGGCACTGCCCGTAGCGGGCCTCGCGGCAGAACCGGCAGCGGCCGCACGCCGAGATGCAGGAGATCAGGACGCGGTCGCCCGGGCGGACGGTGCGGACGTCGCCGCCGGTCTCGACGACGGTGCCGACGGCCTCGTGGCCCAGGATCCGGCCGGGGGTCACGTCGGGCACGTCGCCCTTGACGATGTGCAGGTCGGTGCCGCAGATGGTGACGGCGTCGACCCGGACGATCGCGTCGGCGGCGTCCTTCACGGCGGGGTCCGGGACGTCCTGCCAGGAGGTCTGTCCGGGCCCGTGGAAGACGAGTGCCTTCATGGCGCGGCCTCCTCTCTGTCTGCTGTGCGGTGCGGGAGCGTTTCCACCGCCAGGCTGTGCCCGCGTCCCGCCGCCCCGCTTGGGCCGGTCGGCCCCCGGGCGGGTACCGGTCGGGTCCCTGCCGGCGGTCCCCGCCGGTGCGATGGTGGAAGCCGGCGTCCGTCCCGGAAGGAGGGCTGCTGCGATGTCCCGCTCGGCCGCGTCCTCCGCGTCAGCCGGCCCCGCGCCCCGCCCGCGCCTGCCGTCCTTCCTCGGCGGTGTGCGGACGGTCACCGACAGCACGCTCCCCGTCGTCGCGAGCGACCACGCCCGGATCCTCGTCGACTGCGGGCTCTTCCAGGGTGTCGCGGACCTGCGCCTGCGCAACCGGGCCGGGCTGGGGTACGCCGCCGCCGACCGCCGGGGCGGGCTCGCCCCCCCGCACGTAGAGGAGCCGCCATGACCTCCACCCCGTACACCGTCGCCGACGTCATGACCACCCGGGTCGTCGCCGTCACCCCCGCCACCGGCTTCAAGGACGTCGTCGCCGCGATGGAACGGTGGAAGGTGACCGCCCTCCCCGTCGTCGAAGGCGAGGGCCGCGTCGTCGGCGTGGTCTCGGAGGCGGACCTGCTGCCCAAGGAGGAGTTCCACGAACACCGCCCCGGCCTGATCGAGCAGATGCGCCGCCTCGGCGACACCGCCAAGGCCGGCTCCACCCGCGCCGAGGACCTCATGACGTCCCCCGCGGTCACGATCCGCCCCGACGCCGCGCTCCCGCGCGCCGCCCGCCTGATGGCCGAACGCCGCGTCAAGCGGCTCCCGGTCGTCGATGCCGACGGCACGCTCAGGGGCATCGTCAGCCGCGCCGACCTCCTCAAGGTGTTCCTGCGCTCCGACGAGGAGCTGACCGCCGAGATCCGCCGGGACGTGGTCGAGCGGGTGTTCCCGCTCTCCCACGAGGCCGTCGACGTGACCGTGTCCCAGGGCATCGCCACCCTTGCCGGCCGGGTGCAGGACGCGGACCTGATCCCCCTGGCGGAACGCCTCGCCCACGCCGTCGAGGGCGTCGTCGACGTCCGTTGCCGGCTGGAGGCGCCCTCGGCCCCCTGACGCCGCGCGTGGCGGCGGGCGTGGCGTCTGCGGCACCACGAGTTGGCGCCAGGTGGCGCCGCACGGCGCGGGAACGGCGCCACCTGACGCCACGTGGCGCCACAAAGGCTTGCCGTGGCGCCATTTTGGCGCCATGATGGTCCGCATGGACCTGACCCCCTACGTCGATCACCTCCGCCGGGAACTCGCGGTCGCCGCGAACGCGGGCGGGGACGAGGCGCGCGCCCTGGCCGACCGACTGACCGCACCCCTGGAGTCCGCCGCCCGGCTGACCCTCCTGAACGCGCTGTCCGCGGCCTCGGACGAGATCACCCGCGAACTCGCGCCCGGCTCGGTGGACGTACGGCTGCGGGGGCTCGACCCCGAGTTCGTGGTGACGGCGCCGCCGGCGCCGGAGCTCCCCGAGGCCGGTCCGGCCGACATGGCGCCAATGCCGTCGGCGATGGCGCCACCGTTGGCGCCATCCGCGGGCGCCACGGCCGACGGCGACGACGCCGCCACGGCCCGCATCAACTTCCGGCTCCCGGCCCCCCTCAAGGCCCGCGTCGAGGACGCGGCCAGCCAGGAGGGGCTGTCCGTCAACGCCTGGCTCGTCCGGGCGGTGGCCACCGCCCTGGAGCCGGGCACGCCCGCACGGCCCCCGGCCACCACCTCGCGCTCCCAGCGTCCCGCCAGGGGCCAGAGCTACCAGGGCTGGGTCCGCTAGCGGCCACGATCGCGCTCCACCACGCTTCGCCCGCCCCACCACCACCTGCGCATTCACCCTTCACAGCCAAGAGGACGGCACAGCCATGCCTTCTTACGAAACGCCCGGCCCCATCACCGCGATCCTCGAGTTCGACCTCGGCAACGTAAGGCTCACCGCCGGCAAGCGCACGGACACGGTCGTCGAGGTGCTGCCGAGCAACGGCGCCGACGACAACGACGTCAAGGCGGCGCAGCAGACCAAGGTCACGTACGCCAACGGCACCCTGACGCTCAAGGGCCCCAAGAAGCGCTCCCTGTTCGGCAAGCTGGGCTCCATCGACGTGACCCTCGGGCTCCCGGCCGGCTCGCACCTGCAGGCCAAGTCCCCGATGGGCGACTTCCTGGGCGAGGGGCCGCTCGGGGAGTGCCGGGTCAAGACCTCGCTCGGCGACATCCGGCTCGACGAGACGGGCGTCGTCGACCTCCGCTCCGACCACGGTGACGTCCGCGTGGACCGCATCGTCGGCGACGCCGAGATCCACGGTTCGGGCCGGATCGACATCGGCGAGATCGTGGGCGCGGCGACCGTCAAGAACGGCGTCGGCGAGACCGCGATCGGCTCGATCACCGGCGACCTGAAGGCGAACACCTCCGTGGGCCGCGTCACGGTCGGCGTCGCGGAGGCCTCGGTCAACGTCAGGACCTCGCACGGCTCCGTCCACGTGAACGAGGTGGCCCGCGGCACGGTCGACCTCCAGACCTCGCTCGGGGACGTCGAGATCGGCATCCGCGAGTCCAGTGCGGCCTGGCTCGACGTCAGCTCCCGGGTCGGCGTCGTGCGCAACTCCCTGAGCGCTGCCGAAGGCCCCGGTGCCGGTGAGGACACCGTCGAGATCCATGCCCGTACGACCGCCGGCGACATCGTGATCCGCCGCGCCTGACGGCGGTACAGGACCGCCGCACCCGATCACCGCACCCGATCACCCCGCGCCCGACGGCGTCGGGCGGCCACGCACGAGAACCGGGCGTCACCACGGGCGCCCGACCGAATCCGCATGTGCCATGTCACACCTCACAGGAGCCCTCATGGCCACCCCGTCCACCACCACGACCACGACCACGGCGACCGGCGCCGGCGGGGGCACCGCCACGCCGGCGATCTCCGCCCGGGGACTGCGCAAGTCCTACGGCGACAAGGTCGTCCTGAACGGCATCGACCTCACCATCCCCGAAGGCACGGTCTTCGCCCTGCTCGGCCCCAACGGCGCCGGCAAGACCACGACCGTCGAGATCCTGTCCACCCTGATCGAACCCGACGGCGGCCAGGCCCGGATCGCCGGCCACGACCTCGCCGAACGGCCCGGCGACGTACGCGGGGCCATCGGCGTCACCGGCCAGTTCGCCGCCGTCGACGGCCTCCTCACCGCCGAGGAGAACCTGCTCGTCATGGCCGACCTGCGGCACCTGCCCCGCCGCGAAGGCCGGCGCCGCGCCGCCGAGCTGCTGCAACGGCTGGAGCTGACGGAGGCCGCGCGCAAGCCCGTGTCCACGCTCTCCGGCGGCATGCGGCGCAAGCTCGACCTGGCGATGACCCTGGTCGGCGACCCGCGGATCATCTTCCTCGACGAGCCGACCACGGGGCTCGACCCCCGCAGCCGCCGCACCCTCTGGGAGATCATCCGCAACCTGGTCGTCAACGACGGCGTGACCATCTTCCTCACCACGCAGTACCTGGAGGAAGCCGACCAGCTCGCCGACCGCATCGCCGTCCTCGACCGCGGCAGGATCGTCGCCGAAGGCACCGCGGAGGAACTCAAGCGCCTCATCCCCGGCGGCCACATCCGGCTGCGCTTCGCCGACCCGACCGAACTCGACCACGCCGCCCGCCACTTCGGGACCGCCGCGCGCGACGCCGAGGAACTCACCCTGCGCATCCCCGGCGACGGGAGCATCCCGACCCTGCGCGCCGTCCTCGACGTCCTGGACGACGCGGCGATCCGCGCCGAGTCCCTGACCTTGCACACCCCCGACCTCGACGACGTCTTCCTCACCCTGACCGGCAACGGCACCCCGAACACCTCCGTGGAGATGGCCCGATGAGCACCCTCGCGTACGCCGCCGGCGACTCGATGACCATGCTGCGGCGCAACCTCAAGCACGCCGTGCGCTACCCGGCGATGACCTTCTCCACCGTCCTCATGCCGGTGATGATGCTCCTCCTGTTCAACTACGCGTTCGGAGGCGCCCTCGGCAGCGGCATCGCCGGCGCACCGACCGGCGGCGGGAAGTACATCGACTACGTCGCCCCCGGCATCATCCTGATGGCCGCGACCTCCGGGGCGGTCGCCACCGCCGTCGGCGTCTGCGTCGACATGACCGAAGGCATCGTCAACCGCTTCCGCACGATGTCGATCTCCCGCGCCGCGTTCCTCACCGGGCACGTCGTCGGCAGCGTCCTCCAGACCCTGGCCGCCGTCACCCTCGTGACCGGCGTCGCGCTCGCCATCGGATTCCGCCCCGACGCCTCCGCCGCCGAATGGGTCGCCGCGGCCGGCCTCCTCGCCCTGCTCACCCTCGGGCTGACCTGGCTCGCGGCCGGCATCGGGCTGGTGGCCAGGACCCCCGAATCGGCGAGCAACACCCCGCTGCCCCTGACCTTCCTGCCCTTCCTCGGCAGCGCCATCGTGCCGACCGACTCGATGCCGACCGGGCTGCGCTGGTTCGCCGAGTACCAGCCCTTCACCCCCGTCATCGAAACTCTGCGCGGCCTGCTCATGGGCACCGCCATCGGCAACAGCGCCTACCTCGCCCTCGCCTGGTGCACCGGCCTCGGCCTCGTCGGCTACCTGTGGTCCCGCCGCACCTTCGGCCGCACCGCCCGGCGCTAGAACCCGCCCCCGCCCCCGCCGCTGACGACCGGCGCGCCCGCGCACCGGTCGTCAGCGGCGGACGCGGGGCATGCCCAGACCGATCCAGGAGATGATCTCGCGCTGGATCTCGTTGTTGCCGCCACCGAAGGTGAAGATGACCGCGCTGCGGTAGCCGCGCTCCAGCTCGCCGTGCAGCACCGCGCCCGCCGATCCGTCCTTGAGGGGGCCGGCCGCGGCGACCACCTCCATCAGCCAGGCGTACGCGTCCCGGCGCGCCTCGGAGCCGTACACCTTGACCGCGGAGGCGTCCTGCGGGGTGAGGGTGCCGTCCTGGACCGCGCCCACCATCTGCCAGTTCAGCAGCTTCATCGCGTCGAGCCGGGTGTGGGTGCGGGCGAGGCGGCCGCGGACCCAGGAGAGGTCGATGACCCGGCGCCCGTCCGCGAGCCTGGTCGCGGCCGCCCAGCGCTGGACGTCGTGCAGGGCCCGGATCGCCATGGTGCCGTGGGCGGCGAGGGTGACCCGCTCGTGGTTGAGCTGGTTGGTGATCAGCCGCCATCCCTTGTTCTCCCGCCCGACGCGGCGGGTGGCGGGGACGCGGATGTTCTCGTAGTAGCTGGCCGTGGTGTCGTGCGAGGCGAGGGTGTTGATGAGGGTGCACGAATAGCCGGGGTCGGCGGTCGGCACGAGGAGCATGGTGATGCCCTTGTGCACGGGGGCGTCCGGGTCGGTGCGCACGGCCAGCCACACCCAGTCGGCGGTGTCCCCGTTGGTGGTCCAGATCTTCTGGCCGTTGACGACGTACGTCCCGGTCTCCTCGTCGCCCTCACGGACGGCCCGGCACTTGAGGGCGGCGAGGTCGGTGCCGGCGTCGGGCTCGCTGTAGCCGATCGCGAAGTCGATCTCGCCGGAGAGGATCCGGGGCAGGAAGTACGCCTTCTGCTCGTCGGTGCCGAACTGCATGAGGGTCGGCCCGACCGTGTTGAGGGCCATCAGCGGCAGCGGGACGACGGCCTGCGCGGCCTCGTCGAAGAAGATGAACTGGTCCATGGCCGACATCCCGCGCCCGCCGTACTCCACGGGCCAGCCCGCCCCCAGCCAGCCGTCCGCCCCGAGCCGGCGGATGGTCTCCCGGTAGAACCGCTTCTGGGCCGCCGGGTCCGCGTACCGGGCATGGACGTCAGGCGGTACCAGCTCGGCGAAGTAGGCGCGCAGCTCACTGCGCAACTGCTGCTGCTCGGGCGTGTATTCGAGGTGCACGGCCCCTCCGGGTGCTCTGCTGTCGGGTGGTGCGGCACGGCGGCCGGGCCGGGCGAGCGGCGGGCCGGGCGGCGGTGGGCAGAGTAGAACCTGTTCCAAGAATCCGGAAGGGTCCGTGCGTGGGGGGCTGCCCAGCACGCCCCTGGCCGGGCCCGCCGCACTGAACGCCTGACAGGCCGGGCCGCCCTGGCGGACAATGACGGGTCGGTCGGGTCGGGACGCGCATCCGGAGGGCTCAGGGGCATGGACAGGGACGTCGAGGCGTGGCGGCGCGAGTTCGCCGGACGGGACCGGATGCCGGAGCCGCGCCGCACGGACGGCGCGGACCGGTTGCCCGGACGGCGGCCGCAGGAGGACCGGAGCCCCGCCCGGGCCGAACGGCCCGAAGGGCTGACGCAGATCCACGAGCCGGGGCCGCTGCCCGTCGACCCGACCCTGCCCGACCGGGAGGCCTGCTGGGAGCGGCTGCCGGCCGACGTACGGGGCAGGACCCTGGAGAAGGCCGGCACGGTCCTGCTCTGGTGGGCCCACCTCACCGAGGACGGCGCCCCCTTCGCCGTGGTGCTCGGCGACCGGGGGCTCTGCCGGGTCCGGCCGGCGCCGTCAGAGGGGCCGGCCCGGGACTTCCGGGGCGAGCGGGTGCGGCTGGAGCCCGGGACACTGCGGAGCCGGTCCTTCGGCGGGGGCCCGGACACGGCCGCGGCTGCCGAGGGTCCCGCCGCGGCCGGTGGCCCCGCCGCCCCCGGCCGGCCCGGGGCGCCGGTGGAACGGCTCGCGCTCGACCCCGCGGAAGCCCAGCACGTCCTCGGCCACTTCCCGCTGGACGTCCAGGACTTCCTGCAGCGCCCGTTCCTCTCCGGCGGGCGGACCGTCCGCGCCGACTGGTACTACCTCGAAACCGTCGGACCGCAGGACACGACCCTGTTCCTCGTCATGTGCCTCGCCGACGACCGGCACGTCACGGCCGTCGAGGCCCGGCGGACCCTCGCCCGGGGCACCACCCCGGACCGGGCCCGCTGGCACGCCATCACCTGCCACCGGGCCCGGCTGGTACGGCCGCGCTGAGCCGGGCTGGCGGGCGGCGGCACCGTTCAGGCACCAGCGGGACCGCGGCCCAGCGCGCCGATCATCACCACGGCCGTCGCCGCCATCGCCGTACGGGCCGCCGTCAGGTACGGGCGCGGGTCCGCCGGCGTGAGGTGGGTCCGGATGGCGTCGGTCATCGCCACGTTCAGCGCCGTACCGATGTTGACCTTCCGGATGCCGCCCGCCACCGCGGCCGCCAGCTCCGCGTCCGGCAGCCCCGACGAGCCGTGCAGCACCAGCGGCACGCCCACCGTCCTGGCCAGCCGGGCCAGCAGTGCGTGGTCGAGGAAGGCGGTACGGCTGGTCATGGCGTGGGTGCTGCCGATCGCCACCGCGAGGGCGTCCACACCGGAATCGGCGACGAACCGCCGCGCCTCGTCCGGGTCGGTACGGGCGCCCGGCGCGTGCGGGTCCGGCGGCGCCTCCCCGTTCTTGCCGCCCACCTCCCCCAACTCGGCCTCCACCCACAGACCGTTGGCGTGCGCCCAGTCGGTGGCCGAGCGGGTCGCCTCCAGGTTCTCCGCGTACGGCAGCTGCGCCGCGTCGTACATCACCGAGCTGAAGCCGGCGTCGACCGCCTGCCGGAGCAGGTCGGGGCTCTTGACGTGGTCCAGGTGCAACCCGACCGGAACCGCCGCCGCCTCCGCGCAGGCGGCGGCGGCCCGCGAGATCGGCAGCAGCGCGCCGCCGCGGAACTTCACCGCGTTCTCGCTCAGTTGGAGGATGACGGGCACGCCCGCCCGTTCCGCGCCGGCGACGACGGCCTCGGCGTGCTCCAGCGTGATGATGTTGAACGCGGCGACGGCCCGCCCGGCGGCTGCCGCCTCCACGACGAGCTCACCGGCGGCGGCCAGGCTCATCGGACCGCCTCCTCGCCCGCGGTGAGGACCACCGAGCGGGTGAGGTTCCTCGGCCGGTCCGGATCCAGCTCCCGGTGGGCAGCGACGGCCAGGGCCAGCCGGTGGACCCGTACCAGCTCGGCCAGCGGGTCGAGCCGCCCGGCCGGCACCCACGCGCCCCCGGCGGCCCGGACCTGCTCGGCGAGCCCGTCGGGGGCCTCCCCCAGACACCAGGTGACGGTGTCGGGGCCGGTGATGCTGATGGGGCCGTGCCGGTACTCCATCGCCGGGTAGGACTCGGCCCAGGAGAGGGACGCCTCGCGCATCTTCAGTGCGGCCTCGTGGGCCAGCCCGATGCTCCAGCCGCGACCGAGGAACGTGAACTGGCGGCGGTCGGCCAGCTGTTCGGGCAGCGGTGCGGCGAGGGCGGTCCGGACGTCGGCGACCACGGCGGGCGTGTGGCGTCCGACGTGGGCGCGCAGGAGGGTCAGGGCGGTGGTGGCGAACCGGGTCTGCACGACCGACTGCTCGTCCGCGAAGTCCAGGACGACCAGCTCGTCGGCGAGCCCCATCACCGGGGTCGCCGGATCCCCGACCACCGCGGTCGTCGGCACGCCCGCGTCCCGCAGCCCGGCGAGCAGGTCCAGCACCTCGGTGGTGGTGCCGGACCGGGTCAGGGCGACGACGCGGTCGTAGCGGCGGTGCGACGGGAACTCCGAGGCGGGGAACGCGTCGGTCTCCCCCTCGCCGGCCTCCTCGCGCAGCACGGCGGCCGCCTGCGCCATGTAGTACGAGGTCCCGCACCCGACGATCGCGGTGCGCTCCCCCGGCTGCGGGAGCACGGCCCGCCGGGCCGGGGCCAGTTCGGCGGCCCGCTCCCAGCACTCAGGCTGTGTGCCCAACTCGTACGCGATGTGGCTCTGGCTCATGACGGCTCCCTGGCCTTGCATTGCGGATTTCTGCAAGGTAGCGGTCGTTTTCGCGCAACTTCAAGCATCTCGGGGGTGATCGGGTGGGTTAGTGTCGTGGCCGATCGGTGTGCTGAGAGCGGAGGGGGCGGACGCCATGGGGGCCATGACCCGCAAGGAACGCTGGCAGAGACTGCTGGACCTGCTGGTGGAGCGGGGCGAGCTGGAGGTGGAGCCGGCGGCGCAGACCCTCGCCGTCTCCGCGGCGACGATCCGCCGCGACCTCGACCAGTTGGCCGAACAACAGCTGCTGGTCCGGACCCGCGGAGGAGCGGTGGTGCACGGGGTCTCGTACGAACTCCCGCTCCGCTACCGCACCTCCCGCCGGGCCGCCGAGAAACACCGCATCAGCGAGGCGGTGGCCGCCCTGGTCACGCCGGGCGAGGTCATCGGCCTGACCGGCGGCACCACCACCACGGAGGTGGCCCGGGCCCTGGCGGGCCGGCAGGACCTGGCGTCGGGCGCGTCGACGCCAGGTCCTGCCCTGACGGTGGTGACCAACGCCCTGAACATCGCGGGGGAGCTCGTCATCAGACCACAGTTCAAGATCGTCCTGACGGGCGGGGTCGCTCGCGCCCAGTCGTACGAGCTGACCGGCCCGCTGGCCCAGCAGGTGCTGGGCCAGCTCACCGTGGACACCGCGATCGTCGGCGTCGACGCCTTCGACCCGGCCGACGGCGCGGCGACCCGCCACGAGGACGAGGCGGCCATGAACCGCCTCCTGTGCGAACGCGCCCGCCGCGTGGTCATCGCGGCCGACTCCAGCAAACTCGGAGCCCGCGCCTTCGCCCACATCTGCCCCGCGGAATCGGTCCACACCCTGGTCACGGACAGGGGCCTCCCGGACCCGGTGGCGAGGTCCTTCGAGGCGGCGGGAGTGGAGGTCCGGCGGGTGTGAGGGGGTCGAGCGGGGGCGGGGGCGGGGGCGGGGGGTCGGAGGACCGGCGGACCGGAGGCTTCGAACTGCCGGTCGGGGTAGGGGAAGACGGGATGACGCCCGACCAGGGTCGGAGGAGCATCCGGGGGCTTCCCGGCAGCCCATTGTCCTTCCGGTGCGGGCCGGCCCGTCAAGGGCGCTCCTTCGTCGCGTCGCTGCGCGATGGCCTCCGGCCACCCTTGACAGACCGACCCACCCCGAAATGCCAAAGAGCTGCCGGGAAGCCCCCGAAGGATGGCCAGGGGGCACGACAACCAGAAGCGGCCCCCGCCAGAGCAGCCCGCCCCCGGCTCCGCCCCACAGCATCCCAGGCACCCGGGACCGCCAGCTCCCGACCCCCGCCGGGCACGCGAGCACCAAAGGCAGCTCCCCAAGCCCGTATTCGAGCCCCGCGGGGGCGATGGGCGCCCAACCCTCCGAAAATGTTGAGGAGAAGCCCATCCAGCCCCCGCCAACGCCCCAGATCGCTACGCGCTTCTCGCATCTCGGCGTCTGACGGCCGCCTGGGGCTGGTAGGCGCGGCAGATCGCTACACGCTCCTCGCGTCTCGGCGACCGACGGCCGTCCGGGGCTGGTAGGCGCGGCAGATCGCTACACGCTCCTCACGTCTCGGCGACCGACGGCCGTCCGGGGCTGGTAGGCGCCCCAGATCGCTACACGCTCCTCACGTCTCGGCGGCTGGCGGCCGTCTGAGGTGATGAGACATGTCAGGTCATTACGTCGTCCAGTGCGATGGAAGACTGACAATGAGTTGGACCTGGCGCGCTCGGATAATGCGTTGTCGGTCTGAACTGGCTGGGTGAGCATCCGGTGTATGGATGAACCTGCCGAGGACCTCGGTTTCAAAGGATTTGGACTGCGCCGGTGGCGGATGAGCGATGTGGACACCCTGGAAAGGGCGATCCATGAGTCTCGTGACCACTTGGCGCAGTGGATGCCTTGGGCAGCCAACGCGGACCGGGCGCACGTGATCGGCTTTCTCACCCGGAACATGGAGGAGTGGGCAAGCAGGCAGACCTTCGGTTATTCGATTACGTCGGATGACGCGGTCATCGGCGCCTGTAGCCTGATGCGCCGTCATACGAACGGCCTGGACATCGGCTACTGGCTTCATCCTCAGTGGACCGGACGTGGGCTCGCCACCAAGGCGACTGCCGCTCTCGTCGGCCAGGGCTTCCAGCTGACAGGCATCAACCACATCGAGATCCATCACGACGCCGCCAACTCCGCCAGCGGAGCCATCGCCCGCCGCTTGGGATTCACCGAAATCGAGCGTGTGCAGCTCCCCGAAGGGCCGGTCACCCCGGGCGAAGTGGGAATTGACGTCGTCTGGCGGATGACGGCGGATGAGTGGAAGGCCGCACCCAGCCACTCGCCGTCCTGACCGTACCGACGCCACCCACCACGTCAGTCCCCACTGCCAACATCACCGCCACCGCCCGAAGAGGCACCCAACGATCCGTCGACCGCCAAACCAAAGCAACCGCACACCCCCACAACGGCCCTCTGCCGCCGTGAAAAGGTGAGCACGCAACGATCTACCGCGCCTACCAGCCCCAGGCCGCCGTCAGCCGCCGAAACGCGAGAAGCGCGTAGCGATCTGCCGCGCCCACCAACCCAGACGGCCGCCAGCCGCCGAGACGCGAGAAGCGCGTAGCGATCTGGGGCGCCTACCAGCCCCAGGCGGCCGTCAGACGCCGAGACGCGAGAAGCGCGTAGCGATCTGGGGCGTTTGTCGGGGCTGGATGGGCTTGTCATCGACATTTCCGGACGGTTGGGTGCCCATCGCTCCCCCGCCGGGCTCGGATACGGGCTTCGGGGCGTCTTTTGGTGCTCGCGTGCCCGGCGGGGGTGGGGAGCTGGCGGTCCCGGGTGCCTGGGATGCTGCGGGGCGGAGCCGGGGGCGGGCTGCTCTGGCGAGGGCCGTGTGTGGAATGGTCCCCCTGGCCATCCTTCGGGGGCTTCCCGGCAGCTCTTTGGCATTTCGGGGTGGGTCGGTCTGTCAAGGGTGGCCGGAGGCCATCGCGAAGCGACGCGACGAAGGAGCGCCCTTGACGGGCCGGCCCGCACCGGAAGGACAATGGGCTGCCGGGAAGCCCCCGGATGCTCCTCCGACCCCGGGTGTGGGTGTCCCGCTCGCCCTCACCGCGGCTCCTGGCCCGCCGCCTCCGCCGGGCATCGCCTCCCGCCCCCCTTAGCCCCCGCCCAGCCGTCCGGCGGGCGCCAGGTGCGGGCGTCGTGCCTTTCCCCGGCTCTCCTCCGGCCACCTAGTGCGTCGGCAGCCGCTCCGCCTCCTGTGACAGGGCCGCCAGGACCGGGGCGATCAGGGGGTGGGTTTCGGCTCCGCGGCGGGTGGCGGCGAAGACGCGGCGGGTTGCCGCGGGGCCGGCGACCGGGCGGACCTGGACCTCCTTGAGGTCCATGCCCCGCAGCGCCGAACGCGGGACCAGGGCCACCCCCACGCCCGCGCCCACCAGCGCCGTCACGGCGCGGAAGTCGTCGGACGAGTGCCGGAACCGGGGCTGGAACCCGGCCAGCTCGCACGCCAGCAGGGTCACGTCGTGGCACGGGTTCCCCGGATACTGCCCCACCCAGTCCGAGCCCGACAGGTCCGCCAGCGCCACCTCGGGCAGGTCGGCCAGGGGGTGCCCCGACGGGAGCACCGCGTCGAAGGGTTCGGCGTACAGCGGCAGGACGGACAGGCGGCCGTCGTCGGCGCCCGGGGCGCCCCGGTACTCGACGGCCAGCGCGAGGTCGGCTTCGCCGTCGAGCAGCATCGGCAGGCTCTCGTCGCCCTCCGCGTCCCGCACGCGCAGCCGGATGCCGGGGTGCGAGCGGGCGAGGCCGGCGATGGCGGGGGCGAGCACCTCGGCGATGCCCGTGGCGAAGGCGGCCACGGTGACGTCGCCGGCGGTCCCTCCCGCGTAGGCGGCGAGCTCGGCTTCGGCGCGTTCCAGCTGTGCCAGGACCTCGTGGGCGTGCCCGAGCAGGATCTCGCCGGCCGCGGTCAGCCGGACGCCCCGCCCGCTGCGGGTCAGGAGGGCGTGCCCGGTTTCCTGTTCCAGCGCCGCGAGCTGCTGGGAGACGGCGGAGGGGGTGAGGTACAGGGCTGCGGCCGCGGCGGTCACCGTACGGTGGTCCGCCACGGCTCGCAGGATGCGCAGCCGGCGGGGGTCGATCACCCCTCCATGATGTCAGCCCTGGTCAGCGGCGAGTGCCGCCCGGGCGTCGACGAATGCTGCGATGGCGCGCTCCACGTCGGCCGTGGAGTGGGCGGCCGACAGCTGGACGCGGATCCGGGCCTGGCCCATGGGCACGACCGGGTACGAGAAGCCGATCACGTACACGCCGCGTTCGAGGAGCAGCTCGGCCATGCGGCCCGCCTCCGCCGCGTCGCCGATCATCACGGGGGCGATGGCGTGGTCGCCGGGGAGGATCTCGAATCCGGCCTCGGTCATCTTCGTGCGGAAGAGGGCGGTGTTGGCGGCGAGGCGCTCGCGCAGGTCGCCCGCCGACTCCAGCAGGTCGAGGACCTTGAGGGAGGCGGCCGCGATGACCGGGGCGAGGGAGTTCGAGAAGAGGTACGGGCGGGAGCGCTGGCGCAGCAGCTCGACGATCTCGGTGCGGGCCGCGACGTAGCCGCCGGACGCGCCGCCGAGGGCCTTGCCGAGGGTGCCGGTGATGATGTCGACGCGGTCCATGACGCCGTGCAGCTCGGGGGTGCCGCGGCCGCCGGGGCCGACGAAGCCCACCGCGTGCGAGTCGTCGACCATGACCATGGCGTCGTAGCGGTCGGCGAGGTCGCAGATCTCGCTGAGGGGGGCGACGTAGCCGTCCATGGAGAAGACGCCGTCGGTGACGATCAGCTTGCGGCGGGCGCCGCCCTCCGTGGCCTCCTTCAGGCGCGCTTCGAGCTCGGCCATGTCGCGGTTGGCGTAGCGGAAGCGGCGGGCCTTGGAGAGGCGGATGCCGTCGATGATGGAGGCGTGGTTGAGGGCGTCGGAGATGACCGCGTCCTCGGCGCCGAGGAGGGTCTCGAAGACGCCGCCGTTGGCGTCGAAGCAGGAGGAGTAGAGGATCGTGTCCTCCTGGCCGAGGAACGCGGACAGGCGCGCCTCCAGCTCCTTGTGCACCTCCTGCGTGCCGCAGATGAAGCGGACGGAGGCCATGCCGTAGCCCCAGCGGTCGAGGGCGTCCTTGGCGGCGGCGACGACCTCGGGGTGGTCGGCGAGGCCGAGGTAGTTGTTGGCGCAGAAGTTGAGTACCTCGCCGGGGGTGCCGCCGGCGGTCACGGCGACGGCCGCGCTCTGCGGGGTGCCGATGACGCGCTCGGGCTTGTGCAGGCCGGCGGAGCGGATCTCGTCGAGGGTGGCGCGAAGGTCGTCGCGGACGGTCTCGAACATGCTGCGGTGCTCTCTTTCTCCTCGTGCGGCGGAGGGAGACGAAGAAAGGGGGGCCGGGCCCCGCGGAGGGGGAGGGTGGGCGGGGCCCGGCCGGAGGAAATGGTCTACGAAGGAAGAACGACGGTCTGCGGGATCCGGCTCGCCCCGGGCCACGGAGTCGGGCGCACCCGAATCCGAGCCCACCCGGACACCCGTCCGGCCGGTCAGGCCGTCAGACCAGGCCCGTCAGGGCATGAGGCCCATCAGGCCATGAGGCCCATCAGGCCATGAGGCCCATCAGGCCATGAGGCCGGTCAGGACCACCAGGCCCACGCGGCCCGTCAACCTCATCGGCCCCGTCAGGCCCGTCAGGCCCGTCAGGCCGTCCAGTCCAGGATGATCTTGCCACTGCGGGCCGTGGCCGCCTCGTCGAACGCGGCTTCGAAGTCGCGGTGCGAGTAGCGGCCGGTGATGACCGGGCTGAGGTCGAGCCCGCCCTCCAGCAGCACCGTCATGGCGTACCAGGTCTCGAACATCTCGCGGCCGTAGATGCCCTTGATGGTGATCATCGAGGTGACGATCTTCGCCCAGTCGACCGGGAACTCCTGCGCGGGCAGACCGAGCATGGCGATCTTGCCGCCGTGCGTCATGTTGTCGATCATGTCGCGCATCGCCTCGGGGCGGCCCGACATCTCCAGGCCGACGTCGAAGCCCTCGCGCAGCCCCAGCTGCGCCTGCGCGTCGGCGATCGTCGCCTTCGAGACGTCGAGCGCGAGGGTGGCGCCCGCCTTGCGGGCGATCTCGAGGCGCTCCGGGCTGACGTCGGTGATGACGACGCTGCGGGCGCCGGCGTGCCGGGCGACGGCCGCCGCCATGATGCCGATCGGGCCCGCGCCCGTGATCAGCACGTCCTCGCCGACCAGCGGGAAGGACAGGGCCGTGTGGACGGCGTTGCCGAACGGGTCGAAGATCGCGGCGACGTCCAGGTCGACGGTGGTGCGGTGCACCCACACGTTCTGCGCGGGCAGGACCACGTACTCGGCGAAGGCGCCGTCGCGCCCGACGCCGAGGCCGACGGTGCTGCGGCACAGGTGGCGGCGGCCGGCCAGGCAGTTGCGGCACTTGCCGCAGACGAGGTGGCCCTCGCCGCTGACGAGCGCGCCGATCTCGATGTCGTGGACGTCGGCGCCGACCGCGGCGACCTCGCCCACGAACTCGTGGCCGAGGACGAGCGGGGTCTTGACGGCGCCCTGCGCCCAGCCGTCCCAGGAGCGGATGTGCAGGTCGGTGCCGCAGATGCCGGTGCGCAGCACCTTGATCAGCACGTCGCCGGCGCCGTACTCCGGCTCCGGTACGTCCATCAGCCACAGACCGGGTTCGGCTTTGTGCTTGACGAGCGCCTTCATGGTGTGGCTCCAGGCATGTGCAGGGGGCACCGCAACCACAGTGACTGGTGCGGCGAGTTGATGGGACCAATCTGCCGACCGGGCGGTGATCGGTCCATCGAGGATTTCTTAAGCGGGTCGACAGCCCAGCTTCACGAGCCCGGCTTCCCGCCTATGCTCCTTCCGTACAGGGCTGTGGCCTGGGCATGGGCCATCGGTCGGGGAAGGGAACGGGGAGGTGCCGAGCGTGCCGAGTCTGCGCAGCAGGGCGCTGTCGGTCGCGCTGATCGCGGCGGGGCGGCGAAGACGGTTCGCGAGCGCGGAGGCGGTGCACGCACGGGTGGCCGAGTCGGCCCGCCGGCCGGCGTCGCACCTGCCGCCGCGGTCGCTGGGTCGCGTCGCGGAGGTGTCGCGCACCTTCGTCGGGGCGTGGCCGGTGTACGACGTGTCGCCGCGCGGGGCGGAGCCGGCAGCCCGGGTGCTGTACGTGCACGGCGGCGGCTACATCCACGAGCTGGTCCGGCCGCACTGGGCGATGATCCGGACGCTGGTGACGCAGGCGCAGGCCCGGGTGGTCGTGCCGGCGTACATACTCGCTCCGCGGGGCACCGCGGACCGCACGGTTCCGGTGGCCGCGGACCTGCTCAGCGGCCTGATCGAGGGCGGCGGGGACGGCGGCACGGTGCTCATCGGGGATTCCGCGGGGGCCGGGCTGGCGCTGGCGGCCGCGCAGCGGCTGCGCGACCGTACGGGGGCCCAGCCGTCCCGGATCGTGCTGATCTCGCCCTGGCTGGACCTGACCATGAGCCACCCGGACCAGGCGGCCCTGGAGGCCGACGACCCGGTGCTGGCCCGGCCGGGGCTGCTGGAGGCCGGCCGGTTGTACGCGGGCACCCTGGCGGCGGACGACCCGCGGGTGAGCCCGCTGCACGGCTCCTTCGCGGGGCTCGCGCCGATGACGGTGTTCACGGGCACCCGGGACGTCCTGAGCCCGGACAGCCGTGAGCTGCTGCGCAGGGCGCGCGGGGCGGGCGCGGAGGTGGAGTTCCACGAGGAGCCCGGGCTTCCGCACGTGTACCCGCTGCTCCCGGTGCCGGAGGGGCGCGCCGCCCGGGACCGGATCGTGGAGCTGATCAGGGCGGCGTCGACGGAGGAGTGACCGTCGGCGCCCGGTGCGCGGCGGCCCGGTGGTGCCTTCCGGTGCTGCCTCCCGTGGTGCTTCCCGGGGTGTGACGGGCCTTGACGGGCCTTGACGGGCCTGCGGGCGGGCGTTGCCCCTCGTGCCGTCATGCCGTGCAGGTCATGAGGGAGCTGATGGGCCAGGCCCGGTACCCGGTCCAGTAGGCCTCGTCGCGGGCGGCGTCCGCGGGCGGGGTGCGGTTGGGCTGCCAGGCGACGGTGTGGAACCCTGCCTCCACGGCCGCTTCGGCGAAGTCGGAGTGGGCCCATTCCCGGTACTCGAAGTCGGTGGACGGCTCGGTGAGGAGCTGTGCCTTCAGCAGCGGTGCGTCGCCTTCCGGCAGGCGCTCGACGATCCTGACGCCGTACGGCGACCAGTCGACGTGCGGGTACGCGCCCGCGTTGAGGACGATGGCCAGCAGGCGGCCGCCTTCGCGCAGGTTGGCGCGGATGGAGCGGAACATCGCGTGCAGGGCGTGCCGGTCGGGTGCGTGGTTGAACAGGTGCACGGCCGTGGCCAGGTCGAAGGGGCCCATCTGCGGCAGCTCCGCGGCGTCGGCGACGACGTACTCGATGGCGGCGGTGTCGTGCGTGCGGGCCAGGCGGATCATCTCCTCGGAGATGTCGACGCCGACGGTCCGGCGGGCTCCGCCGCGGGCCAGAAGCCGGGTGTTGTGCCCGAATCCGCAGGCCAGGTCGAGGGTGTCGAGCCCGCGGACCCCGCCGAGCGCGTCGAGCGCACCGAGCAGGGTGTGGGTGTCGGCCGCCGAGAACGCCGCCGTGGTCTTGGACTCCACGAAGCGCTCGCCGATGGTGTCGTACTGGAACCGCATGGTCTGCCTTCCGGGGCGGGATGGGACGCGTGCGTATCGTGCCCCGGCGCGCGCCGGGCAGCCGCGCGAACGCCCTCCGCTCCCCCGGACGGGTCGGCGTTCGGGTCAGTGCGTACGGCGTCCGGGCTGCGCGGACCCGGCCGGAGTGGCGGTGGTGGGCACGGTGCTGGCGTCGCGGTTCCACGGGAGCCCGCAGGATCCGGCGCAGGTGGCCGCGTTCACGGACGCGACGGGGGTCGCGCTGCGCACGGTGGCCGGGGTGCCACCACCGCGGCCGCGGTGGTGGCCGCCTACCGGGAGGGCGGCCGGAGCCGGAGCAGCGCGACGGGCCGCCCGGGCCCGCGGCTGACCGCGGCGGCGTCGGGCCGCCCCCGTCGGCCGCGGTGCCGCCCGCCACCGGCGACCACGACGCACCCCGGGCGACGACTGCGGACTGACCCCCGGCGACGGGCGCGGGCCCATCCCCGGCGGCCCCGGCACTCCCCGTTGGCGGCCCCGGGCCCCCGGGCCCCCGGGCCCCCGGGCCCCCGGGCCCCGGGGTGCCCGGTCGGCGGCTTCTCCACCTGCCCTCATGCCCCCCGCCGCCGGGATGCACCTGCGCGCGTGCCGGGGGCATGCTGACTGTGTGACGGCGAGGACGGACAACGGCCCCGCCCGCGACGCCACGACCCGGGTGCTGGTCCGAGCGGCGGGCGAGGCGGTGCAGGCCGTCGGCGGGTTCGCGGGCGGGGTCTACCTGCGCTCGGGAACCTCGGGGCTGCTGTTGCTGGCCGCGCTGACGGGGCTGCCAGGGCCGCTGTACCGGCCGTGGTGGCGGATGCACGTGAACCGCCCGTTCCCGGTCGCCGAGGCCTACCGCAGCGGCCGGTCCGTCCACCTGCCGAACGCCGAGTCGGCCATGCGGCGCTTCCCGCAGCTGATGGCCGGGTTGCCGTTCCCGTTCGGGTCGCTGTACGAGCCTGTGGGCGCGGGTACGGAGCGGTACGGGGTGCTGTTCGTGCTGCGGCCCGCGACGCCGGGGACCGGCGTGGGAACCGGCGAGGGGAAGCGGCTCCAGGCGGTCGCGGACGGACTGGCCGCGGAGCTCGCGGAGCTGGAAGCCGCCGGGGAGCCCGTGTCCTGGTACGGCGATCCGGTGCTGGTGCCGGCGCCGGGACGGGCCCACGGGGCCCGGGAGGCCCTGGAACGGCTCACGCAGGCGGTGCTGTCGGTGGACCGCGGCGGCAGGATCCGCCACGTCAACGCGGCCGCCGCCCGGCTCGGCGCGGGCGGGCCGGAGCTGCGCGGGCGGGTGCTGTGGGAGGCGCTGCCGTGGCTGGGGCTGCCCGCGTACGAGGACAACTTCCGTGCGGTGTTCATGTCCGGGGGCCCGGTGCGCTTCGTGGCCCGGCGGGGCCGGCAGGCGTCCGAGGAGTGGGTGTCGGTGGACCTGTACCCGTCGGACGACGGGGTGACGGTGGTGATCGGCACGGCCGAGCAGCCCGCGTCCGCGCCCGGATCTGCGTCCGGATCCGCCGTCCGACCGGGTACGGGCCCGGTTCCCGCCGCCGACCGGGCCCCCGCGCTGTACCGGCCCGTGGCGCTGGCGATCGCGCTGACGGAGGCGGTGACGGCCCGGCAGGTGTCGGCGGTGGTGACGCAGGAGCTGCTGCCGGCCTTCGGCGGCCGCCAGCTGGCGATCTACCTGCTGAGCGAGCGGCACCTGTACCTGGCGTGGGAGACGGGCTTCCCGCAGGGTTTCCTCGACCGGTTCGACGGCGTCGGGCTCGATGTCCGGCTGCCCGGCGTGGAGACCCTGACCACGGGCCGGCCGATGTTCTTCGAGTCGATGGAGCACCTGGCCGCCGCCTATCCGGGGATCCCGCTCGACGCGCACGTCGGGGCGCGGGCCTTCCTGCCGCTGATCGCCTCGGGCCGGCCGGTGGGCTCGTGCATCCTCGGCTTCGACGCGCCGCGCGGGTTCAGCCCGCAGGAGCGCACGGTGCTGACGGCGCTGGCGGGCCTGATCGCGCAGGCCCTGGAGCGGGCCCAGCGCTACGACTCCGAGGCGGCGCTGGCCCGGGGGCTGCAGTCGGCGCTGCTGCCGCACCGGCTGCCGGTGCGGGAGAACGTGGTGACGGTGGGCCGCTACCTGCCGGGCACGGTCGGCATGGACGTGGGCGGCGACTGGTACGACGTGATCGAGACGGGTACGGGCCTGCTGGCCCTGGTCATCGGGGACGTACAGGGGCACGGGGTGGCGGCCGCGGCCACCATGGGCCAGCTGCGCAGCGCGGTACGGGCCTTCGCGCTCAGCGGGAACGCCCCGCAGGACGTGATGGCCGGCACCAACCGGCTGCTGATCGACCTGGACCCGGGGCAGTTCGCGAGCTGCTGCTACGTGACCCTCGACCCGGATACGGGCCGTGCGCTGGCGGTGCGGGCGGGGCATCCTCAGCCGCTGCTGCGCCATCCCGGCGGGTGGACCGAGGTGCTGGACCTGCCGGGCGGGGTGGTGCTGGGGGTCGACCCGGACGAGACGTACCCGGTGACGCAGCTGCGGCTGGAGGAGGGGGCGGTGTTCGCCCTGTACACGGACGGGCTGGTGGAGAAGCCGGGCACCGACTTCGACGTCGGCGTGGACCGGCTGCGGTCGGCGCTGGCGGCGGCCCGGCCGTCCCCGCTGGCGGAGACGGCGGACCGGTTGGTGGCCGAGGCGCGGGGCAGCGTCGAGCGGCCGGACGACATCGCCCTGCTGCTGGCCGCGCGGACGGCCGGGAACGGGACGGCGCCCGCCGGGTGACGGCGGCCGGGTGACGGCGGCCGTGCCGGGGCTGCGCGGTCCTGCGCGGTCCGATGCAGGCTCCCCCGCCGGTCGGCGGGGCTCCGCGAGCCGCCCGTCACCGGGGGCCGGCGGGGTGTCCGCCGTCGAAGCCCAGGGTGAGGGCGGTGTTCACCAGGCCGATGTGGCTGAAGGCCTGGGGGAAGTTGCCGAGTTGGCGGCCGGCGGCGGGGTCGTACTCCTCGGCGAGCAGTCCGACGTCGTTGCGGACGGCCAGCAGCCGCTCGAACAGCTCCCGGGCCTCCTTCTCCCGGCCGGTCATGTGCAGGGCGTCGGCGAGCCAGAACGAGCAGGCGAGGAAGGTCCCCTCGGCGCCGGGCAGCCCGTCCACGGACGGGCCTTCCGTGCTGTAGCGGCGGACCATGCCGCTGCTGCCGAGTTCGGTGCGGACGGCGTCGACGGTGCCGATCACCCGCGGGTCGTCGGGCGGCAGGAAGCCGACCCGGGGGATGAGCAGGGTGGCCGCGTCCAGTTCGCGGGAGCCGTAGTACTGGGTGAAGGTGTTGCGCTCCGGGTCGTAGCCCTTCTCGCAGACGTCGGCGTGGACGGCGTCCCGCATGGCCCGGAAGCGCTCCAGGTCGCCGTGTTGCGAGGGGTCGCCCTCCAGGGTGCGCACGGCCCGGTCGGCGGCGACCCACGCCATCACCTTGGAGTGGACGAAGTGGCGGCGCGGGCCGCGGACCTCCCACAGGCCCTCGTCGGGCCGCCGCCAGTTCTGCTCCAGGAAGTCGAGCAGGGCGAGCTGGATCCGCCAGCCGTGCCGCTCGGCGGGCAGTCCGGCCGAACGGGCCAGGTACAGGCTGTCGAGGACCTCCCCGTACACGTCGAGCTGGAGCTGGTCGACGGCCGCGTTGCCGACCCGGACGGGGGCGGAGCCGGCGTAGCCGCGCAGCCAGGGCAGCTCGGCCTCGGGGATCCGCCGCTCTCCGCCGATCCCGTACATGATCTGCAGGTCGGCGGGGTCGCCGGCGATCGCGCGCAGCAGCCACTCGCGCCAGGAGCGGGCCTCGTCGAGGAATCCGGTGGCGACGAGGGAGCCGAGGGTGAGGGTGGAGTCGCGCAGCCAGCAGAAGCGGTAGTCCCAGTTGCGGACGCCGCCGATCTCCTCGGGGAGGGAGGTGGTGGCGGCCGCGGCGATGCCGCCGGTGGGGGCGTAGGTGAGGGCTTTGAGGGTGATCAGGGAGCGGGTCACCGCCTCCTGGTAGGGGCCCGCGTACCGGCACTGGTCGGCCCACTCGCGCCAGCCGGCCAGGGTCTGCTCCAGGGCCTCGTACGGGTCGACGACCTCGGGGCGGGGGTGGTGCGAGGGGTGCCAGGTGAGGACGAAGGCGACGCGTTCGCCAGGGGCGACGGTGAACTCGGAGCGGGTGCTCTTGGCCTGGCCCCAGGTGCGCACGGGCGGCTCGCTGCGGAACCACGCGGAGTCGGGCCCGGCGACGGCGACGCGTTCGTTGCCGCCCCAGCGGCGGACCCAGGGGACGACGTGCCCGTAGTCGAAGCGCAGGCGCAGGGTGCTGCGCATGGTGACGTCGCCGGAGACGCCCTCGACGATGCGCATCAGGTCGGGGGCGGCGTCGCGCTGCGGCATGAAGTCGGTGACCTTGACGGACCCGCCGTCGCCGGTGTCCCAGTGGCTCTCCAGGACGAGGGTGCCGTCGACGTAGGAGCGCCGGGTGCACTGGGCGTCCTCTGCGGCGTCGGCCGGGGCAATGCGCCAGTGGCCGTTCTCCCGGTCTCCGAGGAGGGCGGCGAAGCAGGCCGCCGAGTCGAAGCGCGGTAGGCACAGCCAGTCGACGGACCCGTCGCGGCCGACGAGCCCGCAGGTCATCAGGTCGCCGATGAGGGCGTAGTCCTCGATGCGTTGCGTCATTTGTGCGCTTTTCCCGCGGACGCGCCGGTCCAATCAGCGCGGTGGCGGGGGGCCGCTCGTCTGCCGCCGCGGGCCCGCGGGGGCGGGCCGCCGGGTGGTCGTCCCGGCGGCCCGTTCGCGCGGCCGGGTGCGCTACTTGCGGATGAGGAGCGTCACGACCGCGAGGACGACACCGAGGGCGACGGCGAGGGCGCCGTGGGCCAGGCGGTGGGCGCGCAGCACGGGCAGCATGCGGTCGACGGCGTACCGACCCGGGCCGGTGAGGGCGAGGGCGGCGGCGCCGGCGGTCAGGAGGAGCTCGTACTCGATGCCCTCGGGGGCGAAGAACGAGCCGGTGCCGTGCACGACGATCGCGTTGATCATGGTGCCGACGACGGCGGCGCCCGCGAGGGGGGTGAGCAGGCCGACGGCGAGGCCGAGCCCGCCGAGGGTCTCGGTCAGACCGGCGACGACGGCCATGGCGTCGCCGGCCGGGTAGCCGCTGGCGGTGAAGAACTTCCCGGTGCCGCTGATGCCGCCGCCGCCGAACCAGCCGAAGAGCTTCTGGCTGCCGTGCGCGGCCATGGTGAGGCCGAGGACGAGGCGCAGCAGCAGGAGGCCGGCGTCGTGCGCGGGGGTGGAGAGGGCGAGCGGGGCGGCGGCCGGGGATGCGGCCTGCGGCTTCGTCGTGGTGACGGAGGGGCTGGTCATGGGGGGGGTCCTTCCGGTCGGGCGGCCCTCGGCGGAGAGGGAGTAGTTCAAATTCGAACGTGGGACGTGGCCGACAGTAGACCATTGATTCAAATTGGAACAACCCGTGTAAGCTGGACCCATGGCTGAAACGAGATGGCTGGACGATCGCGAAATGCGCGCCTGGAGGGCCTTTCTGGCCGCGTCGGCCCTGGTGAACCGACATCTCGACCAGCAGCTCAAGGACGACTCCGGGCTCTCGCACCCGCAGTACGAGATCCTCGTGCGGCTCGCCGCGGCGCCGGACCGGGAGCTGCGGATGACGGAACTCGCCAATGGCCTGATCAATTCGAAGAGCGGGCTGACCTACCAGGTCACCCAGATGGAGAAGGCCGGACTGGTCCGGCGCCGCAGCTGCCCCTCGGACGTGCGCGGGGTCTTCGCCGTCCTCACGGATGCGGGCCTCACCCGCCTTGAGGAGGCCGCCCCCGGGCACGTGGCCGCGGTCCGCGAGGCCCTCATCGACGTCCTCACCCCTGAGCAGCTCGACGCGATCGCCGCAGGCCTGGGCGAGGTCGGCAGCCGGCTGCGGGCGCAGGGCTGAGTCCGCCCCCGACGGGACAGGGTCGCGGGGACGGGGTACGGGGTATAGAGGGGTCATGGACGGTTCGGTCTGGCTGATGCTCGCCGCGGTGCTGGCCCTCGGGCTGGCCGCCGCGGCCGCCGTGCTGCTCGTACGGGTCTTCAGGACGCGGCGCCTGCTGCTCGACTCGGGTATTCCGCTGCGGGACAAGGCCCTGTTCTGGCTCGCCGTCGTCTACACCGTCTCACCGGTGGACCTGGTCCCGGACCCGGTGTACCTGGACGACATCGGCATCCTCCTCCTCGCCCTGCGCTCCCTCCAGGCCGCGGCGTCCGCGGTGCGGAGCGGCGGGCCGGCGGGGACGAAGGAGGCCTGAGGGGCAGCCGGGCCTGGGGTCCGGGCGCCGGGGCCAGCGCCGGCCGCCGGAGCCTGAGGAGCCGGGGCCGGGAGCCGGGGGCCGGGCGCTGTCCGAGGGCGGTGGCACGATGAGCGCATGCCTCATGACGATCTTGACATGCTGTTCGCCTCCCCCTCCGCACTCCTGGAGGCCGACCCCGGCCGCCTGACGGACCTGCCCGCCACCGGCGGCGGCGCGGGCCGCGAGGTCTTCACCCAGGCCTCCGCGGTACTCGGCGACGCGGAGGTGTCGCGGGCCGAGTTCGCCTCGTGGCTCCACTTCGCGGCGAAGGCGCTGGGCCACGAGGCCTACGCCGAGCGGGTCGCCGCGGCCGAGCCGGGCATGCCCTGGCGGACCGTGTGGGCCTGGTGGCGCCCGCTCGGCGCCTACCGGGCCGAACCGAACCTCTGCGGGGACGCCGCCGTCGAGGTGTGGGACGGGCCCGACGGCCGGGTCCTGCTGAAGGTGTGGTCCCTGTGGACCCCGGAACACTGGCTGGACCCGGCCACCGGGGAGCGGTGCCCGGCACCGGCCGACGGGGAGTTCACCGAACGACTGGAGGAGGCCGAAGAGGACGGCCCGTTCCTCGCCGACCCGGACGACGAGCAGTGGGACCTGTACCGGCCCGCCGCCTGGGAGGATCCCGTACCGCTGGGCGGCGGCCGCTGCCTGTTGTACGAGGACCGCGGGATCGTCGTCCTCGAACGGAACCCCGCCGCGGCGGCCGACTTCCCCGGTGACGGCGCCGAGCCCGCCCGCCGGGGTACGGGAGAGCCGTGGTTCGCGGGCCCGACGGCCGGCGCGCTGCCGCTGGACGCGGCCCGCCTGGCGGACGTGTTCGGCGCGGACCAGGTCCTCCGCACCCCGCTGGACCGGCAGCCCGCGGCCCTCACCCACGGGCCCACCCGGGAGTTGATCGCCACGGCGGGCCTGCCGGCGTGGTGGGCCTGCGGGTCGGCGACGTTCAAACTCGCCCGGACCGGGGAGGGGGCGAAGGAGCCCGAGCCCGGTGCCGGCGGTCTGCTGCTCCTGGGCACCTTCGAGATCGGGTACTGGTCCTTCCCGGTGCTGGTGGATCCGCGGACGGGCGCGGTCTCGGCGGTCCGCGAGGACGAGGGTCCGTTCCCCTTGGCCCGGGACACCGAGACGCTGATACGCCTACTGGAGGCCGTGTACCGGTTCGCCGGCGCGTTCTGGAGCCCGCACCCGGCGGAGGACGCCCGCGCCGACTTCGCGCGCGAGGTGGCGGCCCTCGAACCGGGCGCGCTGGACACCGACACTCCCGGCGGGGAGGCCTGGGAGCACTTCTTCGCCGGCATCACCGAGCTCAGCGTGTGGGGCTACTGAAGCCATGCGGGGCTACTGAAGCAGCGCCCGGCCGTTCCCGGTCAGCGCACGCCGCGGGGCCGGTACTGGATGCTGATGCGGGGGCCCACCGCGCGGGTGGACTTGGGCACGGCGTGCTCCATCGTCCGTTGGCAGGAGCCGCCCATCACGACGAGGTCGCCGTGCCCGAGCGGCAGCCGCAGGAGCGTGGGCCCGCCGCCGCGCGGGCGAAAGGCCAGGTCGCGGGGGTCGCCGACGGAGACGATCGCCACCATGGTGTCCTCGGTGGCGGAGCGGCCGATGCGGTCGCCGTGCCAGGCGACGCTGTCCCGCCCGTCGCGGTAGAGGCACAGTCCGGCGGTGGTGAAGGGTTCGCCGAGTTCGGCGGCGTAGTGCCGGGTCAGGACGTCGCGGGCCTCGGTGAGCGCCGGGTCCGGGAGGGGCTCGCCCTCGTCGTAGAAGGCGAGCAGGCGCGGCACGTCCACCTCGCGCTCGTACATCTGCCGGCGCTCGGCCCGCCAGGGCACGCACTCGGCGAGCCGCTCGAAGAGGGTGTCGGCGCCGGAGAGCCAGCCGGGCAGGTGGTCGACCCACGCGCCGGCCCCGAGCGGGGTGCGCTTCAGGCCCGCGAGGGAGCCCGGGCGGATCTCGTCCCCCTGGTCGAAGAGGGAGCCCTGGAGTGCGGGGAGGCCCTGGATCGTGCGCATGGATCCAGCGTACCGCGCCACTCGAACACGCGCTCGATTGGCGAGGCGGGCAGACGGCCAACGCGGTCACGCGTCGTGTCCGATCGGTGACGATGTGCGGTCCGTGCGCATAGGCTCGCCTCCGGTCCCGACCGCTCTGCCACTCCCACACCGGAGAGACGCCATGAGGATGCTGATCAACAGTCCCGAGACCGTCGTCGCCGACGCCCTGCGCGGTATGGCGGCCGCCCATCCCGACCTGGACGTCGACGTGGAGCGGCGGATCGTCGTACGGCGCGACGCGCGTGCCGGGGGCCGCGTCGGCCTGGTGTCCGGCGGCGGCTCCGGGCACGAGCCGCTGCACGGGGGCTTCGTCGGGCACGGGATGCTGTCGGCGGCCTGCCCCGGGGAGGTGTTCACCTCCCCGGTGCCCGACCAGATGCTGCGGGCGGCCACCGCCGTGGACGCCGGGCAGGGCGTGCTGTTCATCGTGAAGAACTACACCGGGGACGTGCTGAACTTCGAGATGGCCGCCGAGCTCGCCGGGGAGGACGGCCTGCGCATCGAGCGGGTGCTGGTCCACGACGACGTCGCCGTCACCGGGAACCCGGCGGAACGGCGCGGCACCGGGGCCACCCTGTTCGTCGAGAAGATCGCCGGTGCGGCCGCGGAGGAGGGCGCCCCGCTGGAGCGGGTCGCCTCGGTCGCCCGGCGGGTGGCCGAGTCCTCGCGGAGCTTCGGGGTGGCGCTCAGCGCGTGCACGACACCGGCGAAGGGCAGTCCGACGTTCGACCTCCCGGACGGGGAGCTGGAACTGGGGATCGGCATCCACGGCGAGCCGGGCCGCGAGCGGCGGCCGATGATGCCGGCGCGGGAGATCGCACGGGTCACGGTGGACGCCGTCCTGGCGGAACTGGCGGAGGTGGGGCCGGCCGACGGTTCGGTGCTCGCGCTCGTCAACGGCATGGGGGCCACCCCGCTGCTGGAGCTGTACGGGTTCCATGCGGAGGTGGCCGGGGTGCTGGCGGAGCGGGGGGTGACGGTGGCGCGTGCGCTGGTCGGGAACTACGTCACCTCCCTGGACATGGCCGGGTGTTCGGTGACGCTGTGCCGGGCGGACGAGGAGCTGCTGCGGCTGTGGGACGCGCCCGTGCAGACGCCGGCGCTGCGTTGGGGCCGCTGACGAGGGAGTGTCGAGAGAGGAGCGTGGGGAGTTTTGGAAGTGTGGGGGTAGGGAGTTGGGTGTGACGTATGCGGCAAGACGAGGCGAGGAGAACCGGGTTGCGTGACGCAGACTTCTTCCGGCGCTGGATGGTCGCCACCGCGGAGGTGGTGAACCGGGAGGCGGACCGGCTGACCGAGCTCGACTCCCCCATCGGGGACGCCGACCACGGCGCCAACCTGCTGCGCGGTTTCACCGCCGTACGGGAGGCACTGGAGGCGGAGCAGCCGGGAACGCCCGGGGCGGTGCTCCAACTCGCCGGCCGGACCCTGATCTCCTCGGTCGGCGGGGCGTCCGGCCCGCTGTACGGGACGCTGCTGCGGCGGACCGGCAAGGAGCTCGGAGAGGCCGCCGAGGTATCCGACGACGCCCTGCGCGCGGCGCTGGACGCGGGTGTGGGCGCGGTGGCCCAACTGGGCGGGGCGGAGCCGGGAGACAAGACGATGCTGGACGCGCTGGTGCCGGGGGTGGCTGCGCTGAGCACCTCCTACGGGGCGGCCGGGGCCGCGGCCGAGGAGGGTGCACGGGCCACCGTGCCGATGCTGGCCCGCAAGGGCCGGGCCCGGTACGTCGGCGAGCGGAGCATCGGCCACCAGGACCCGGGGGCGACCTCGTCCGCGCTGCTGCTGGGGGCGCTGGCGGAGGCGGCCGGATGACGGCGGGACTGGTGGGGATCGTGCTGGTGTCGCACAGCGCGCGGGTCGCGGAGTCCGTGGCGGAGCTGGCGGCGGGTCTGGCCGCGGGCGGGCCGGTGGCTCCGATCGCCGCGGCGGGCGGCACCCCGGACGGCGGCCTCGGCACGAGCGCGGAGCGGATCACCGCGGCCGCGCGGGAGGTGGACCGGGGGGCGGGGGTCGCGCTGCTCGCCGACCTGGGCAGCGCGGTGCTGACGGTGAAGGCCCTGCTGGCGGACGAGGAACTGCCGTCGGGGGCACGGCTGGTGGACGCGCCGTTCGTGGAGGGTGCGGTGGCGGCGGTGGTCGCCGCGTCGGCGGGCGCGCCGATCGACGCCGTGGCGCTGGCCGCGTCGGAGGCGTACACGTACCGCAAAACCTGACCTCCGAACCTCCGCACCGCGGTCGCCGACCCCGCGCCCCCACGAGCTCGGCCCGACCGCCCCGCCGGCTCCGCCCTCGCCGGCCCGCGCGCCCGTGCACCTGCGGGCCCGGGCCGGCCGGTGCGAGCGGACCGTTGCCCGGGCCGGTCCGGGGTTGCGGGCCGGGCGGGGGGTTGGTCAGCGGCCTCGGAGGGACTGGAGCTCGCGGCGGTCGCGCTTGGTCGGGCGGCCCGTGCCGCGGTCGCGGATGCCGACGGCGGCGGCCTCGACGGCCGTCGGGGCGGGCGGGCTGTTGTCGACGAAGCACTCGGCGGCCACCGGCGCGCCCACCCGCTTCGTCACCGGCCGCTTGACCACGACGACGCGCTCGCGCCCCGCGTGGAACAGCCGCACCTCGTCACCCGCCTTCACCGACTGGGCCGGCTTCGCACGCTCCCCGTTGACCTTCACGTGCCCCGCCCGGCAGGCGGTCGCCGCGATCGAGCGGGTCTTGGTCAGGCGGACCGACCAGATCCAGGCGTCCACCCGTGCGGTTCCGGTTTCGGTTGTTTCAGCTGCCATCCCTCGACTCTAGCGATCCGTCCCCCCGGAAGCGGGTCCTATTTTGGCGGAACCGCCAACTCGAAAGGCATCTGCCATGGAGATCATCCCAAGAGAATTGCACATGCGCGGCGTGTGCCCCTACCTTGTCGCACATGCAGTCCTACACCATCGGCCAGGCGGCGCGTCTGCTGGGCGTCAGCCCGGACACCGCACGCCGCTGGGCCGACGCCGGCCGGGTCGCGACCCATCGCGACGAGGCCGGACGGCGGCTGATCGGCGGCCGTGACCTGGCCGCCTTCTCCGTCGAGGTCGGCCAGGGCGCCCACACCGAGGACGACGCGCCGTACACCTCGGCCCGCAACGCCTTCCCGGGCATCGTCACCGCCGTGACGCTCGGCGACGTGTCCGCCCAGGTCGAGATCCAGGCGGGCCCGCACCGCCTGGTCTCCCTGCTCACCCGCGAGGCCGTCGAGGAGCTCGGGCTGGCGGTCGGCATGCGGGCCATCGCCCGCGTGAAGTCGACCAGCGTCCACATCGCCCGCGGTTGACCGGCGCCCCGGTCCCCCGCGCGCCCGTTCCGTTCCGTTCCAGTCCGTTCCGCCCTCCCCGCCTGCCCTGCCGCGCCGCCTTTCGTCCTTTGCCGTCGCCCGCTCCGCCGTCACCGGCGCGGGTCGCCATCCCGTGCAACCAGCCCCGTCCGGCTGCCGACCCGACCGAGGAGCACCAGCCATGTCCCTTCCCGTGAACCGCCGCAGCGCCCTGGTCGCGGCCCTCGCCGCAGCCCTGCTCGTCCCTGGCCTGGCCGCCTGCGGCAGCAGCGAGCCGAAGGCCGCCGACGGCGGCTCCGGCGCGACCGCCACCGCCTCGTCCGGTGCCGCGCCGAAGGCCGCGAACCTGACCGTCCTCGCCGCTTCCTCGCTCACCGACGTGTTCAGGACCGCGGGTGCCGCGTACGAGAAGGCCCACCCCGGCACGAAGATCACCTTCTCGTTCGCGGGTTCGCAGGAGCTCGCCGCCCAGGTCAAGCAGGGTTCCCCGGCCGACGCGCTCGTGACCGCCGACACCAAGACCATGGACGGCCTGAAGGGCGAGACCGGCGAACCGTCGATCATCGCGAAGAACCGCCTGGTCATCGCGACCGGCAAGGGCAACCCGTTCAAGATCGCCGCCCTCAAGGACCTCGCCGACACCAAGATCAAAGTTGTGCTCGCCGCGCCCGAGGTCCCGGTCGGCCGCTACAGCAAGCAGATCCTCGACGCCCAGAAGATCGAGGTGAAGCCCGTCTCCCAGGAGCCGAACGTCCGCGCCGTCCTGAGCAAGGTCGAGCTCGGCGAGGCCGACGCCGGCCTGGTCTACAAGACCGACTCCGCCAAGTCCACGGACAAGGTCGAGACCGTGGAGATCCCGGACGAGCAGAACGCGGTCGCCTCGTACCCGGCCGCCACGCTCAAGCAGTCCAAGAACGCCGAGGCCGCGGCCGCGTTCGTCGCCTGGCTGAGCAGCCCGGAGGCGCAGAAGATCCTCCAGGACGCGGGCTTCCAGAAGGCCTGAGCCGGTACCCGCGCCGGGCGCCGCGCGCCGGCCCGCGCCCCGGTCTCGCGCCGGGCGCCGGCCGAGACCGGGGCAACGGGAGGGACTGCCCGGACCCGGGAGGGGCGGGCAGTCCCTCCCCGCCCGCGGGGGACGGGCAGTCCGTCGCGCGCGTGTCGCGACCCGTCGACTGCCTCCCGCTCGGCTCGGCTCCCCTTCTCGGGCTCACCTTCTAGGACTCACCTCGTGGGCTCACCGGTCCGGCTCCGTCGCCGTGCCGTTCCGGGCGCTGTCGCGCTCCCGTCCCCGTACGCTTCAGCCAGGAACCCGCATGAGCAGACACCGCACCGGAGCCCGCGCCGGCACCCGCACCCGTACCCGCACACGGCCGCCCGTCGCCCTCGCGCTGCCCGCGCTCGTCGCCGTCGCCTTCCTGCTGCTCCCCCTCGTCGGCATCCTCGCCCGCACCGAATGGAGCGAGCTCGGTGCGCACCTCACCAGCCCCGGCGTCGTCGAGGCACTGCGGCTCTCGCTCGTGGTGTCGTTCTGGGCCCTCGGGCTCTCGCTGCTCCTCGGAGTGCCGCTCGCCTGGCTGCTGGCCCGCATCGAGTTCGAGGGCAAGGCGTTCGTCCGCTCGCTGGTGCTGCTGCCGATGGTGCTCCCACCGACCGTCGGCGGTGTCGCGCTGCTGCTGGGCTTCGGGCGGCGCGGCCTGCTCGGGCCGTGGCTGGAGAACACCTTCGGGATCACCCTCCCCTTCCACACCTCCGGTGCCGTCCTCGCGGCGACCTTCGTGGCGATGCCGTTCCTCGTCATCAGTCTGGAGGGCGCGCTCGGCGGCCTGAAGCGGAGCTACGAGGACACCGCCGCCTCGCTCGGCGCCTCGCCGGTGCGGGTGTTCTTCACCGTGACCATGCCCATGGTCGGCCCCGGCCTGCTCGCCGGCGCCGCGCTGACCTGGGCGCGGGCCCTGGGCGAGTTCGGCGCGACCATCACCTTCGCCGGGAACCTGCCCGGCACCACGCAGACCCTGCCGCTCCAGGTCTACCTGCTGCTCCAGGACAGCCCGGAGGCCGCGACCTCCGTCTCCCTGTTGCTCCTCGCGATCGCCATGGCCGTACTGATCGCCCTGCGCGGGCGCTGGGCCGGCGCCCCGGCCGCCGCCCGCACGGCCGGCGCGGCGGGACCTGCCGAGCCTGCGGAGCCCGGGGAGTCTGCGGCCGCTGGGGAGGGTCCGTCGGTGTCGCCGTCGGGTGCGGCGCCGGCCGGGGCTGTGGCAGCGCAGGCGGGCGCGGACACGGGCGCGGACACGGGCGCGGACACGGGCGCGGGCGCGGACAGGGGCGCGGGCGCAGGTGCCGGGAATCCGCACGGCGGGGGCCGCTGGCCCCTGCACGCCGACGTCACCGGCTTCACCGAGCTCACCCTCGACGCCCCACCCGGCACCACCATCGCCGTCGTCGGCGAGAACGGCGCCGGCAAGACCACCCTGCTGCGCGCCCTGCTCGGCCTGACCCCGCGCGCCGACGCCCAGCTCCGGCTCGGCGACGCCGACGTCACCGCGCTGCCCCCGCACCGACGCCAGGTGGCCTGGGTTCCGCAGGACGGCGCCCTGTTCCCGCACCTCAGCGCCCTGGCCAACACGGCGTACGGGCTACGGGCGCGCCGGGTGCCGCGGGCCGAGGCCCGCCGCGACGCCCGGCTGTGGCTGGACCGGCTCGGCGTCGGCCACCTCGCCCACCGCAAGCCCGGCCAGCTCTCCGGCGGCCAGGCCCAGCGGGTCGCCCTGGCCCGGGCGCTCGCCGCCCGGCCGCGGCTGCTGCTGCTCGACGAGCCGCTGGCCTCCCTCGACCAGGCCACCCGCGCCCACGTCCGGCACATGTTGCGCACGCACCTGGCCGGCTTCGGCGGGGTCTGCCTGATCGTCACGCACGATCCGGTCGAGGCGGTGTCGCTGGCCGACCGGGTGCTCGTCCTCGCCGACGGGCGCGCCCTGCAGGACGCGCCGCCCGCCGAGGTGACCCGCCATCCGCGGTCCCCGTGGGTGGCCAGGATGCTGGGCCGCAACGCATGGGCGGGCGCAGCGTCCGCCGAGGGGCTCGCCCTGCCGTCCGGGGGTCGGCTGGTGGTGGCCGAGGCGCTGCCAGAGGGGGCCGAGGCCCTCGCGATCATCGGCCCGGAGGCGGTGTCCGTGCACCGGGACCGCCCGGGCGGCAGCCCCCGCAACGTGTGGCCGGGCACCGTACGGGAGATCACCTCGGTCGGCAGCCGGCTGCGCGTGCTGGTGGGCTCCACCGAGGTGCCGGACCTGGTCGCGGAGATCACCCCCGAGGCGGCCGCCGAACTGGGCCTGGCCGACGGCTCCGCGGTGTGGACGAGCGTGAAGGCCACCGAGGTGACGCTGGTCCGGCTGTGACGCCCGTCGGACGGTGAGGACCGTCAGGCGGTGGGGACCCGTCAGGCGGTGGGGACCCGTCAGGCGGTGGGGACCTGTGAGGCGGTGGGGACCTGTGAGGCGGTGACCTTTGCGGTGAGGGCGTCGAGGTTGTCCTTGGCCCGCCCGACGCGCTCCTCCACGGTGAGCGTCTCCTCGGGCCGGCCGCCCCGCAGCTTCGGCTGCCGCTTGCCGCGCAGGTAGAGGGAACAGGCGAGGTCCGCGCACACGTAGAAGCCGACGCTGTTGCCCTCCCGGCCGCGCTGGCCGGCGAGCGGGGCGACGAGGAGGGACACGCCCGAGGCGGCGTGCCCGGTCAGGCATATCTGGCAGACGCTGGACTTCAGGGCACTCGTGCGGTTCGCGCCCGGGACGCGCAGGCTGATGCCGATGACGGACCCGTCGGCCGCCCGGCGTACGAGGTGGGCGCGCAGCGGGGCGCCCGGGTCGATCCAGCCGAGGAAGTCGAGGTCCTCCCAGGGGAGTGCGTCGAAGTCCGGCGGCAGCTTCAGCCGGGCCGCCTCGCCCTTGGTGCAGTTCACGAACGACGAACGGATCTGCTTCTCGGTCAGTGGTTCCATGGGGCACAACGCTACGTGGCGGTACGCACCGGGTTCATCCGGTTTTCTCCCGGACGGAGAGCCAGTCCCCGGCGGCGAACGCGTCGACCCCGACGAGGACGCGGCCGACGGCCGGGACCTCGACCGTGGCCACCCCCTCCGAGCGGCCGACGCCGGGGGCGGGGGCAGGGGCCGGGGCGGGGGCCGGGACGTCGACGGTGATGAGCGCGGCGCGCTTGCCGCTGCTGCGCCGGAACTCGGCGAGCAGCCGCGCCGACAGCGCTGCCTCCTTCCGGTCGACGTGCTGCGGCGCACGGCGCTGTACGACGGCCAGCGCGCCGGTGTCCGGCTCCTCGGCGGCGGCCGCCAGGGCGGTGCGCAGCGCGCGCAGCCGGCTGAGGCCGCCTCCGGCCAGGGTGGGGCGGGCGGTGTCGAGGGGGAGGAAGCGGACGCCGCGGTGGACGAAGGAGGCGTGGGGGGCGCCGGTGAGGACGAGTTCGGGCCGCAGGCCGTCCTCGGCGTCCGCGGCTTCGGTGGTTCGGGGGACGGCCTCGACCGCGAACCGCCAGGGCCGGCCCCTGACTGCGGCCTCGCCGGCCAGCATCGGATCCCGGACGGCCGGCTCCGTAACCCGGCCGGTGGGAGTGGTCCGGGCGTCGAGCGTGTCCAGGAGCAGGCGGGCGGGGCGGGCAGCCGCGACCGCGGAGAGGCGGGTGACGGTGAGCGGGGGCTGCGCCGTCACGGGCAGCGGCAAGGTCACCTCCCGCCAGCCGACCCAGTCGACGGCGGGCCCGGGAACGGCGACGGCGGCCCCGTCAACGTCGGTCAGTTCCACGCTCGGTCGGGCCCCGGAGCCGTCCCCGCCGACCCACAGCGCCAAGGAACGGGCGAGCTCCGGGACGCGGAGCCCCCGCGGCGGGGTGGCGGAGCCCCGGGCCGCGGCCCGGGGCAGCGCCAGGGCGAGCCCCCGCCCCTGGTGCCCGTCGGCCGGGGCGGCGCCGGGACCGGTCCACGACGCGGCGTCGTCCAGCCCGGCCAGCGCCTGCGTCACCAGCCCGACACCGAGCCCGATTTCCGCACCGAGCGCGACGACCGCGCGGGCGCCCGACGGCACCCCCGCGGCGGTGGAGGAGGCAGCCTCGGGTCCGACGAGCCCCGGGCCGCTTCCCCCCACGCCGGCGGAAGCCGCAGCGGCGGGCCCCCTGCCCGCGGAGCCTGGGGCAGCGAGCCCCGTCCTTGCGGGGCCCGGGGCAGCACGCCCCCTGCCGGCAGGATTCGGGGCAGCAAGCCCCCAACCGGCGGCCCCCACCCCAGCAGGCCCTCCTCCCTCCGCCCCCGGACCGACCGAAGCGTCCCCGGCGGGACCCGTACGGGCAAGAGCGCGGCTGGTGCGGCCCGGGCCGACGGCACCCGGGCCGGCACATGCCGGCCCGGCGGACTTCGGGCACCGGACACCGGGTCCGAAGCCGAGGCCAAGGCCATAGCCGGGGCCGAAGCCGAAGCCAGGGCCGGGGCCGAAGCCGAAGCCAGGGCCGAAGCCGAAGCCGAAGCCGAAGCCGAAGCCAGGGCCGGGGCCGAAGCCGAAGCCAGGGTCGGGGCCGGTCGAGTCCGGTCCAGCGCGCCCCGCGCCCGTAGAGCCGCAGCCCATGAGGCTCACCCCGACGGAACCCCGCCCCGCGCCACACGGGCGGCCGGAACCGGGTCCGGCGGGCCCCCGCCCCGTGGAGCCCGGCCCGATCGACCCCGGCGGCCCGGCGCGGCCCATACCGGCGAAGCGACAGCCCATGGGACCCATGCCAGCGGAACCCCGCCCGACAACACCCGAGCCGGTAGAACCAGGGTCTCCGGGATCCGGCCCGCAGGACCCTCGGGCGGCCGGACCCGGGCCGGCGGAGGCCCGTCCGGTGCGGGCCGGGACGGCCGAGCCCCGTCCGGCGGAGGTCTGGACGGCTGGGGCGGGGACGGCCGGGGTCGGACCGGTCGGGGCGGGGACGGTCGGGGCAGGACCGGTCGAGGCAGAGTCGGTCGGGGCAGGACCGGTCAGGTGCGAGCGGGGCCCGGCTGGTTCGGCGGCGGGCGGGCGGAGCGTGGCGCGTAGGGTGCCGGTGGCTCGGGCGGCGAGGGCGGTGACCGTGAAGCCGCCCCGACCGTCGTCCTTCACCCTCCACTGCGACCGGTCGAACTGCAGCACCACGTCCCGGGGTTCGACCACCGCGGACATCCCCTGCGCGTCCTGGCCGAGGAGGCGGAACCCGGTGCTCTCCCCTCGTTCGGCGAGCCCGATACGGGTCCGGCCGGCCCGGATCCGGATCGGCGGGCCGAGTACCTCCAGGCGCAGCGAACCCCTGGCCTCCGCGCGCCGGGCGTGCACCGTCGCGCCGCCGGGGCGCGTGGCCGCCCGGAACACCCCGGCGGGGCCGACCGTGCCGTTGCCGTCGGCGGACCAGACCGGTTCGCCCGCGGCCGGGCCGAGCGCGGCGTCGTACCCGGTGGCGGTCAGGGTCCGCGTCAGTCCGGGGAAGACCCGGGTGAGGGTGGGGTCCTCGGCGCCGTCCCCGCTGCTGTCGCCGGCGGGTTCTACGCGGTAGGCGGCGGGCCGGCCGGAGCCCGTCGGGGCCGTGAGGACGAGGCCGTTGGCGACCGGGCGCGGGAACCCGTCCGACGGGGCGTTCTCCAGCGTCGGGGCCGCCGCCCCGGCCTCGGCGGCGAGCAGGGTCGAAGAGCCGCCGCCGTCGAGGTTCAGGGCCTCGTACGCCCCTTTGCGGTGCATCAGCCGGGCGAGCGCGGTCAGGGTGAGGCCGCCGCTGTCGCGCTGGCGGCCGTCCACGGTGAGGATCCGCATCCGCCGGCCGTCGCGCGAGAGGCCGATCGCGGTGCGCGGGGCGGCGATGTCGTTCGCCTTGCCGTGATGGCTCTGCGGGACTCCGGCGACGACGAGGGGTTCGCGTCCGCCGACGGCCGTCACCGGGGTCGGCCCGGCCTTGGGCAGGGGGCGGGCGGTCACGGCGACGGCGTCCGCGGTGCGCAGGGCGGCGAGTTCGGCGACGGCCGCGGTGCCGGTGGCGGTGAGCAGGGTGGTGCCGGGGGCGGGGCGGGCCGGTCGGCGGCGCCGCTCGGGGCGTTCGGCGTGCCGGGCCTGCGCGGGGGCGTCGGGGACGACCCGGCCGTCCCGTACGGGCACGGCCACGCCGGTGGTCGGCAGGACGGCCCCGGGCCAGTCGGCGGTGTAGGCGGCGAAACCGTGGGTGGGCGGCCGGGCCGCGTTGTACCCGGCCAGCGGGCGTACGGCGCCGCCGGGGAGGGTGACGGACCCGTCGAGGCCGATGCGCTGGATCCGGCCGGTGGCGTCGGCCGCGAAGGCCACGGCCCGGGCGGGGCCGGCCCCGCGGCCGGCGGAGTGCAGCAGCCGGCCCGCGGCGATCCCGGGGCCGAGGGGGGCACCCGTACCGCGGGCGTCGAAGAAGTCGCCGTTCACGGCGGCGACGACACGACGCCCGGGGCCGGCGGGGTGGGCGGCGGCGGCCTGCGCCACGGTGGCCACCCCGCGCCCGCCGAGGTACTCGGCCCGCACGCCGCTACCACCTGCGCTCCCGCTCGCGCCTGCGCCTGCGCCGAGTTCGACGACCAGCTCGTCGATCCGCAGCCAGCGGTCGGCCTCGAGCCGGTCGTAGGACTCCAGCCGGACCCCGGGGGCGACTTGACGGACGGCCCGCGCGGTCTCGATCCCGTCGTCGACGACGGCACCGGCGGCCCGGCCGGGGACAGCAGCACCCCAGGCGAGAGTGAGAACCCCTACGACGGTCACCCACGAACGAACGGCGTTCGACACGCAGGCAGCATCACCCGCCCCGCCCCACCCGCGGCCCAACCCCCCGTCCCCGCAGCGGAGTCCACCCGTACGCGCTGCCGCTCTTCGCCTGCCCGGCGGCGCGTACGACTGCCTGCGGCTCGCGGTTCCGCATGCGGACGGGTCACGGCGTCAACCGGCCGCACGGCTGCGGCATCTGACGTGCCCCCGGGCCGGTGCGGCCGCGCATGCGGACGCCGACGACGAGCAACGAGGCCGTGCCGGCCGCCGCCCTCATCGAGAAACCGGCCGCAGGCCGGAGCCGCCCCGACCTAGCGCCTCGCGGTCCGCCGGGCGGTGTGCCGGTCCCGTGACCCTGGACCGGGCCCGGCCGGACACCCGTCCGCCCGGCCGGGCACCCGTCCACGGTCTGCTGGTTGCAGACCGTCGGCCGGCCGGTCCCCACGACTTGGGCGCACCGGACGACCGCCGGGCCGCCCCGGGCCTGTGGGGTCTCCGGACGTGCGGCTACGGGGTCGGCGGTGGGGGGTTCGGGACGGTGAACTCGCACCAGACGCACTTGCCGCCGCCCCGGGGTTCCACGCCCCATTCCCGGGCGAGGCGTTCCACCAGCAGCAGGCCGCGGCCCGACACCGCCCAGTCGCCCGCTTCCCGCCGGTGCGGGAGGGCGCTGCTGGAGTCCTCGACCTCGACGCGGATGCGGCCCTCCGCGGTCATGCGGAGGCTGACGTGGCCGCCGCCCTCCGTGTGCACGAGGGCGTTGGTCATGAGCTCGTCCGCCGCCAGCTCGATCTCGTCCGTCAGTTCCGCCGCGCCCCAGGCGGCCACGGCCGCCCGGATCAGGTGCCGGGCCGTCGCCGGTCCGTCGGGGTCGCCGGGGGCGAGCCTCAGCCGCAGGGGGCCGCCACCGCGCGGAGTGGGGGTGCCGCGGCGGCGGAGCAGGAGGAGGGCCATGTCGTCCCGGCCGCCCTGGCCGCTGCCGAGGTTGCACAGGGTGTCGGCGAGTTCCTCCACGTCCACCGGCCCGGCGCAGACCGCTTCCATGAGGGCGCGCATGCCGTCCTCGCGGTCCTTGGTGCCGGGCAGTTCCAACAGGCCGTCCGTGCACAGCACGAGCGTGTCGCCGGGGTGCAGTTCGAGGCTGGTGACGGGGTACCCGGTACCACCGCCCCCGGCGCCCGCACCTCGCGCGCCGTTCCCGCCACCCCCGTCGCCCGCACCGCGCGGCGGTCCGTCCAGCGGGAGTCCGAGCGGGGCCCCTCCGGCCACCGGGACGTGGTGGCAGGTGCCGTCGCCGCGCCGCACCAACGGGTCGTGGTGGCCGGCGCGTACCAACTGCAGCATGCCCGTGACCAGGTCCATCTCGGCGTAGGTGCACGCTGCGACGCGGTCGGTGGCCAGGTCCCGGAGGAAGGCGGAGGCGCGCGCCATGGCGGCGCCGGGGGTGTGGCCCTCGGCGGCGTACGCGCGCAGGACGATCCGTAGTTGGCCCATGATCACGGCCGCATCGGTGTCGTGCCCCTCGACATCGCCGATCATGACCCCGACGCGTCCGTCGCCGAGCGGGACCACGTCGTACCAGTCGCCGCCGACCTTGCGTCCGGCCCGGGCGGCCCGGTAGCGGACGGCGATCAGCGTCCCTGGCACGTCCGGGATCCGGCGCGGCAGCATGGCCCGCTGGAGGCCCTCCGCGAGGTCGTGTTCCTGTTCGAAGAGGATGGCGCGCTGGAGGCTCTGCGCGATGCCGCTGCCCAGCGCGACGAGCACGTTGTGCTCCTCGTCGGTGAAGTCGCCGTCCCGCTCGTACAGCAACCCGAGGGCACCGATGGCCCGGCCCTGGGCGATCAGCGGCAGGTAGACGCCGCTGTGCACGGCCAGCGGCTCGATGTACTGCCACAGTTCGGGGTAGCGGTCGCGGAACTCCTCGCGCGACGCGATGAAGACCGGCTGGAGGTTCCGGACGGCCTCGCTCATCGGGAACTGCGCGTCGATGCGGGTGTACTCCAGCTCCGGTACGTGCGTGCCCAACCGCCCCTCGGCGACGAGGTGGATGCGGCCGCCGTCGACGATGCCGAGCATCACGCTGACGGCGCCGAGGTGGCTGAGCGCCTCGGGGTCCTTCAGGACGTCCGTCACGTCGTTGACGGTGCGGGCGTGGGCCAGGATGGCGGTGGTGCGTTCGACGACGCCCGTCATCCGGCGCCGCCCCTCGGCCCGCTCCCCGCCGGCGCCGGGGTCACCGGGGTCGTGGGCGGCGTCGCGGAGGATGCCGATGATCCGGTACGGGCGGCCGGCCGGGTTGCGCAGGATGTGGCCCTGGATGTGGGCCCACGCCCGGGATCCGTCGCGCCGCCGGATGCGCACGTACGCCCCGTAGTGGCTCCGCCCGTCCTTGAGGGCCTGGGCCACGCGGGCGTCGAGCCGGGCCTCCTCGGGCGGTGCCATGCGTCTGCGCAGTCCGGCAGGGGTGCCGCTGAACTCGTCCGGGCGCAGGTCGAGCACTCCGAGGGCGGTGGAGTCCAGGTGCATCCGCCCGCTGTCGAGATCCCAGTCGAAGGTGCCCATGTGGTTGAGCGCGAGGCTCATGTCCGGTTGTGCGGGCCAGTCGACCTCGGGGCTCGTTCCCCTTTCGGCCATGCAGCCAGGGTCTCACCAAACGGCGTCGCGCGCGGGGGCGGCACGGGCGGGACAATTCCGGTTATGGGTGAGCCCCGGGTAGTGGTGGAGCGCGAGATGGCGGCCCCCGTCGAGCGGGTGTGGCAGGCGCTGACGGATCTGGAGTCGATGCCGTACGTGGTGTCGGGCGTGGACGCGGTGGAGGTGCTCACGCCGGGTCCGTTCCAGGTGGGCACGCGCTGGCGGGAGACCCGGCGGATGTTCGGCAAGCAGGCCACCGAGGAGATGTACGTGACGGTGTGCGACGCGCCGGAGCGGTACGTCGCCGAGGCCGACAACGCGGGCGTGCACTACGTGTCGGAGTTCCGGCTCGATGAGGGGTCCCCGGGCCGGACGGCGGTACGGATGACGTTCTCGGCGGCTCCGGCGGCGAGCGGGAAGCGCCCGGGCCTCTTCATGCGGCTGCTGAACCGGCTGGGGGCGAAGGCCGTGGCCAAGGCCGTGACGAAGGACCTGTCGGACGTGGCGTCCTGGGTCGAGCAGGATGCGGACCGGGGCCGAGGCGCGCCGGGCCAGGGACGGCCGGGGTCGGGGCCGGCGGGGCCGCCACCCGCGGCGGCGGGCTGAGCGGGGGCGGCGGCGCGCGGCTCGACGGTCACGGCGTCACGGCGGTCACGGAGATTCCCGCGTCACGGAGATCACGGAGATCACCGCGTCACGGCGGTCACGGGGGCGACGCGGCCGGCGAGGGGGCTGCCGGCGGCGAGGGGACGACCGGAGCGGGGGTCGGGGCGACCGGGGGCGGAGTGGGGGCCACCGGCGACGGGGGCGGCAGGGTGACCGCCGGTTCCGGCTTGGACGGGGCCGGGGTCGGTTTGGGCGGGGCGGGCGGGGACGCGGTGTCCGCGGGGCGGCCGGTGTCCTTGGGAGCGGTGGTCTTGGGGGTGTTGGTCTTGGGGGTGTTGCCCTTCGGGGTGGTGATGCCCTTGGGCGTGCCCGTTTCCTTGGGAGTGCCGGGACCGGTGGGCGCACCCGTACGCGTACCCGTGGGGGCGCCGGTCGGGGTGCCCGGGGGCGCGGGGCTCAGGGAGGCCTCCGGCCTCGCGGGGGGCGTCGGGGGCAGCGGCGGGGGCGGGACGGGCCGGTCCCGGTCCTCGGGCCCCTTCGGGACGCCGGGTCCCCGCTCGTACCAGCGTCCGGTGTGCTGGTCGTAGATGGTGACCTCGTTCATGATCTTGCCGGTCGGCTTGACCACGACCACGTCCTGCGGCCGGTACGCCGCCCAGGGCGTCCCCTCCCGCGTCGAGCCCGCCGCCATCGGCACCGGCTCGCCCAGCGGGTTGCCGCAGGCGCAGCGCACCCGGGGCACGCCGCGGCTGTCCACGAGGACGGCGGTGCCGGCCTGGAGCACGGCCTGGTACGGGGTCGGGCGGCCGTCCCGGTAGCCGTGGTTGGTGACCCGGGTGTCGTTGCGCAGGGTCACCGGGGTGAGCGAGCGCAGGTAGGCGGGCACGGTCGACGCCTCGATCTGGAGGGCCTCGGCGAAGGCCCGGTTCCTGTCCGGCTGGGCGGACAGCAGCCGGACCTGCTTCTCGATGTCGCAGCTGGCGACGTTCCGGGAGCCGCCGTACAGGGTCGGGGACGAACCGGTGACGGCACGGGCGGTCAACGGCCCCGTGGGGGTGGCCCGGGGCGGAGGCGGGGGCGGTGGCGCGGTCGTGGCCGGTGGCGCCGGCTCGGTGACCGTGGACGCGGTGTACGGGTCCTGGCCCTGGGCCGCGGTGGACTCCAGGAACAGCTCGCCGCCCGCCCGCGGCGAGCCCTGGGGGCGGGTCAGCACGACGGCGAGCGCCACCACGGCTGCCACCGCCACCGCGGCGGTGACCAGCCTGGGCACGGACCGCCACCACGGCCTGGGGGGTTCGCCGCGGTCCTGCGGAGGCGGGGGCGGCTCACCGCCCCCGGAACCATCGCCGCCGGAGCCGCCTCCGGAACCGCCCCACGGGCCTCTGCCGCCGCGCCCGCCACCACCGGTTCCGCCGGCCCCGGTACCGCCGGCCCCCGTTCCGGCCGGGGTGTCGATCACGGTCGGCGGGCCCTCCCGGCCCCGCGGCTCCGCGAGCGGGCCGGCGGGAGGTCCTGTGGGGCGCTCTGGCGGCGGTGTGCCGGAAGGCTGTGTGGTCACGGGCGTCCCCTGTCCCAGGCGGAGGGGAGGTGGGCCCGGTCCTCCACGGGTCCGCGTTCCACGTTCCGCTTCCTCATCAGGAAATAGCCGGATATCGGTCACTCCTGCGGACCATTGTGTGCGGCCTCCCGGTGGTGCCCGCAAGCCGGGGCTGCCTACGGTGGCGCTGTGAGCCGTACGTCCCGGGGTCCCCTGCGGAGTTGGCGCGACGCCCTCGTCGCGGTCGTGGCGGGGTTCGCGGCGATGGCCGCGGTGTCCGCCGCCGGCCTGGCGTGTGCCGGTGCCGCGGACCTGCCCGGCGGCGCGTTCCCGCACGTGGTGGCGGCCGTGGTGGTGCTGGCGGCGGGCGGCTCCGTCGAGGTGACCGGCGGGGCCGGTTTCCTGGCCGACGCCGACGCGAGCCTGACCGTGCTCCCCCTCTCGGTGAGCCTGGCCGGAGCGCTCACGGCCGGCTCGCTCTTCCTGCACCCCCTGCACAACCGGGCGGTGGCCCGGCCGCGCGAGCTCCTCGCCCACGCCGTCCCGCTGATCCTGTTGTGGCTGCTCGCCCTCACCGGCACGGCGCTCCTGGCCCGGCAGACCTTCGCCGTCTCCACCGGGGACTCCCCGATCGGGGACCTCGCCGAGATCTTCGACTCGGCCCCGACGGTCGGCTTCCGGGCCGCCGTGCCCGCAACCCTCTTCTTCGGACTGCTGTGGATCCTGGGTCTGCTGCTGGTCGCCCTGCTGGTCTCGCGGCGGGCGCCGCTCCCGGCCGGGCTCGTCCGCTTCCACTCGGCGGTGCGGCCCGCCGCCTTCGCCACCGTGGCGCTGCTGCTCGCGTACGTCGCCCTGGGCGTGGTGGTCGGCCTGGTCGTGGCCGCCACACGCGGCCACGCCGACCGCACGTTCGCCGTGATGCTCCTCGGCCTGCCGAACCTCGCCTGGCTCGCGCTCACGCTGGGCTTCGGCGGGGCCTGGGACGGCAGGGTCGAGGGGCCGTTCGGCCTGCCCGTGCCGCAGGTGCTGGACGCCGTGCTGCGCGCCTCCGGGTCGGACGCCTCCGCGGACACCTCCACGGTCGACGTGGCCGCGCTCGCCGAGCACCAGGGCTGGGTGTGGTGGCTGGTACCGGTCGCCGCGGTCATGCTGCTCGGTACGGGGTTCCTGGCCGCCGTGCGCTCCCCCGCGCACGTCCGACCCTGGCAGCACGCCCTCCGCCTGGGCGCCGCCCTCGGGCTCGCCGTCCTGGCGGTGTGCCTGCTGGTGCCGATGCAGGCGCGGTTCGGGATGTCCCTGCTGGGTCTCGGCGAGGTGTCCGGGCTCGGCGGCACCGTGGACCTGCGGGCCGTGCTGTGGCGTACGGTCGGCCTCGCCCTGCTCTGGGGGGCGCTCGCGGGGTTCCTCGGCGGCCTGCTGGCCCGCCCGGTCCACCGCCGCGGCCTCGTCGAACCGCGGCCGGCGGCCGCCTCGGACCCCTGACCTCCCGCTCGTCCCTGCCCGCCGCCGCCTTCCGCCCGGTGCGGGTGCGGCAGCCGCCGGCCGCGCCGGCGCCCCCGTGCCCTGCCGATCGCCCTGCCGACCCGGGCTGCGGGCGGCCCGTCACCCCCCGCCGTCCAGCGGCGGGATGACCCGCGTCGGGTCGAGGTCGGGGTCCCGGGGGGTCCCTGCCGCGGCCTCTGCCGGTGCGCCGCCGCCCCCGGCCCCGCCTGCGCCCGGGCCGACACCCGCAGCCGCATTCCCGCCTGCACCCGCACCCGCACCCCCACCAGCGCCCGGGTCTGCGTCCGGGTCCGCTTCGGCGTCCGGGTCGCCGGTGGCCGCGTACGTGGCCAGGCGGCTTCCGTCGCCGTACATCCAGTGCCCGGTGGACCCGTCGTACAACCAGACGGACTCCCCATCGACCACCACCCCGGCCCGCAGCCCCTCGGTCCCGTTGCGGAAGCCCTCGCCGTCCAGCCGGCCCGCGGCCAGTTCCTCGACCGCCCGCCGGTAGCGGTCCAGGACGCCCGAGCTGCGCGCGATCAGCGGGCGCGGGTCGTCGGTGCGGACCCGCGGCTGCCCGCCGGTCGGCGGCGGCTGCGGTACGGCGACCAGCAGCCGGGCGTCCACCCACGCCGACCAGCCGTTGGCGCAGAGGACCTCCCCCCACTCGCCGCGCCGGGCGAGCAGTTGTACGGGGAGGAAGGCGTCGAGGGAGGCGGTGGGCCGGGACACGTCGGGCGTCTCCCAGGCGGGCAGTCCGTCCCGGGGCACGACGTGGGTGGGCCGGAAGCCGGCGACGGGGGCGTATTCCTCGGGGAAGGGGCTGCTCATGGCACCACCTGCCGCTACTTCCGCATGATGGCGGGCTCGTGGCGGCGCAGCAGCCGCGCGACCAGGACTCCGAACAGCACGGACAGGGCGACCAGCATGCCGAGGTCGAGCAGCCACACGCCGGCTCGGTGCGCGAAGAGCGGGTCGTCGGTGAGGTCGCCGGGGACGAGCGCACCGAGGTCGATGGTGCCCGCCATGGCGGCGAGGGCCCAGCGGGAGGGGACCAGCCAGGCGAGCTGGCCGATCACCGGGACGCCGTCCAGCCGGAGCAGGGCGCCGCAGAAGACGACCTGGACGATGGCGAGGAGGACCAGCAGCGGCATGGTGACCTCCTCCTTGCGGACCAGGGCGGAGACGAGCAGGCCGAGCATCATCGCGGTGAAGGACAGCAGGGCGACGGCGAGGGTGATCTCGACGAGCGGTGGCATCAGGACGCCTCGGCCGCCGGGGGCGTTGGTGTCCACCCCGTACAGCCCGACGAGCGTGAGGACCACGGCCTGGGCGACGGTGACGGCGCCGAGCACCAGCACCTTGGACATCAGATAGGCGGATCTGGACAGGCCGACGGCCCGTTCGCGCTGGTAGATCACTCGCTCCTTGACGAGTTCGCGTACGGCGTTGGCGGCGCCGGTGAGGACTCCGCCGACGCAGAGGATCAGCAGGGCGTTGATCGCGGTCTCCCCCGTGAGGGAGCTGCCGGCCAGGGCGCGGGCCATGGCGCCCATCACGAACGGCAGCGCGATCATGATGACGAGGAAGGTGCGGTCGGCGCTGAGTGCGGCGGCGTAGCGGCGCATCAGGATGGACAGCTGGGCGCCCCAGCTCTGGGCCTTGGGCGGGGCGGCGGCGAAATCGGCCGGCGGCTCGGCGGTGTGCAGCGCGTCGGCGCCGGGGCGGTGGGCGGGGTTCTGCACGTAGCGCTGGTGGTGGGCGGAGGCGCGGTACTCGCCCGCCCAGTCCCGGCCGCGTTGCGTCTCGAACGCCTCGAAGGCCTCGGGCCACTCGTGGAAGCCGAAGAAGGCGAGGGTTTCGCGCGGGGGGCCGTAGTAGGCGATGCGGCCGCCGGGGGCGAGGACGAGGAGCCGGTCGCAGACGTCCAGGCTGAGGACGCTGTGGGTGACGACGATGACCGTGCGGCCGTCGTCTGCGAGACCGCGCAGCATGTGCATCACGGAGCGGTCCATGCCCGGGTCGAGGCCGGAGGTGGGTTCGTCGAGGAACAGCAGCGAGGGCTTGGTCAGCAGTTCCAGGGCGACGGAGACGCGTTTGCGCTGGCCGCCGGAGAGGCTGTGGATGGGCTGGTCGGCGCGCTGCTGCAGGCCGAGCTCGCCGATGACCTCGTCGACGCGGGCCTGGCGTTCGGACGGGGCGGTGTCCTGCGGGAAGCGCAGTCCCGCGGCGTAGGCGAGGGCGCGGCGGACGGTGAGCTGGGTGTGCAGGATGTCGTCCTGGGGGACGAGGCCGATGCGGCTGCGCAGTTCGGCGTAGTCGCGGTAGAGGTCGCGGCCGTCGTAGAGGACGGTGCCCCGGTCGGCGGGGCGCAGTCCGGTGAGGGCGCCGAGGAGGGTGGACTTGCCGGCGCCGCTGGGGCCGACGACGGCGAGCAGGCAGCGGGCGCCGACGGGGAAGGAGACCTGGTCGAGGAGGGTCTTGCGGCCGCGGTCGACGGCGACGGTGAGGTCCTGGACGTCGAGGGAGACCTCGCCGGTGTCGACGTACTCCTGGAGGCGGTCGCCGACGAGGCAGAGGGCGGTGTGGCCGATGCCGATGATGTCGCCTTCGGCGAGGGGGGCGGCGGTGATGCGGGCGCCGTTGAGGTAGGTGCCGTTGTGGCTGCCGAGGTCGGCGATCTCGTGGGTGCCGTCGGCGTGGGCGCGCAGTTCGGCGTGCCGTCGGGAGACGATCAGGTCCTGGATGACGAGGTCGTTGTCCTGGTCGCGGCCGATGCGTACGACGGCGCGCGGGGGCAGCGGGTGGATGCTGGCGGGTTCGCGGAAGGTGCTGGTGAGGGACGGTTCGGAGACGGAGTCGGGCCGCCGGGTGGTGTCCGCGGAAGCCGGGGGCGCAGGCGGGGGCGGGGGGACGACGGGCAGGGGCGCCGTGGGCAGGTCGGCCGGCGCGGGCCGGCCGCGGCCGATGATGCGGACGATGCGGACGCTGGGGCCGTCGTGGGCGTTGCCGAAGCGGAGTTCGCTGCCGGCGCCGATGGTCCGCTCGCGGATGCGGTGGCCGTCCGCCCAGGTGCCGTTGGTGCTGTTCTCGTCCTCGACGGTCCAGTGGTCCCCGTCGGTGCGCAGGACCGCGTGGTGCCAGGAGACCCGGGCGTCCTGGAGCCACACGTCGCAGAGGGGGTCGCGGCCCACGTGGTACGTCCGGCCCGGGCGCATCGTGGTGGAGCCCGAGTCGGTCTCCAGGACGAGCTCGGGCGCGGTCGGCACACCGGGGCGCTGGACCATGAGCCGATTGTGGCACGGCCCGAACCTGGCGGCATAACCACAGGTCAGCGGGGTGTTATGGGTAATGACAACGGTCCCCGTTGCAGCCTTTGCCCATTGCTTCGCAGTGCGCTTCACTTCACGCGTCGGAACCGAACAGACGGGGGACGCCATGGGCGTGCACGACCACGATCACGATCACGGGCCGGGCGGCCCCGACCACGGCCACGACCCTGGCCACGACCACGGACACGGACACGGACACGCCGGGCACGGCCACGGCGTGTCCGCGGACGCCGACCGGCGCTGGCTGGCCATCGCGCTCGGACTGATCGGCGCCTTCATGGCCGTCGAGGTCGTCGTCGGCGTCATCGCGCAGTCGCTGGCCCTGATCTCGGACGCCGCCCACATGCTGACGGACGCCGTGTCGATCGTCCTCGCGCTGATCGCGATGCGGCTCGCCGCCCGCCCGGCGCGCGGCGGCTACACCTTCGGCCTCAAGCGCGCGGAGATACTGTCCGCCCAGGCCAACGGGCTCACGCTGCTGCTGCTCGCGCTGTGGCTGGCGTACGAGGCGGTCCAGCGGCTGATCGACCCGCCGCCGGTGGCGGGCGGGCTGGTCCTGGTCACCGCCCTCGCGGGCATCGTCGTGAACGTGGCAGCGGCTTGGTGCATCTCCCGGGCGAACCGCTCCTCGCTCGCCGTCGAGGGGGCCTACCAGCACATCCTGAACGACCTGTTCGCCTTCATCGGGACCGCCGTCTCCGGCCTGATCGTGCTGACCACCGGCTTCGTACGGGCCGACGCGATCGCCACGCTCGTGGTGGTGGTGCTGATGGTGAAGGCGGGCTACGGGCTGGTCCGCGAGTCCGGTCGGATCTTCCTGGAGGCCGCCCCCGCGCACGTGGACCCGGACGCGGTCGGCGACCGGCTGGTCGCGCACCCCCCGGTGACCGAGGTCCACGACCTGCACATCTGGACGATCACCTCGGGCCAGGCGGCGCTCTCGGCGCACGTGCTGGTCGAGCCGGCCGGCGACTGCCACGCCGTGCGCCGGGACCTGGAGCGGCTGCTGGCGAAGGAGTACGCGATCACCCACACCACCCTGCAGGTGGACCACGCGCAGGAGGCCCTGCTCACGGTCGGCCGCGCGGGCGAGGACGCGGCCGACCCGCACTGCGCGGAGTCCCACGGCCCGGTGCACCGGGAGGGCCCGCACGACCACTGATGCGCCGGCGTAGGGGCCCGTGACCGGCCGTCCCGCTGGGCATACATCCGGCCATGACGAACAAACGAAGCGCCGGACTGCTCGTCTTCCGTGAGGCGGCCGGACCCGCGGCCCCCGGGGCGGAGATCGGGGTCGAGGTGCTCCTCGGGCACATGGGCGGCCCGTACTGGGCGCACCGGGACGACGGCGGCTGGGCGATCCCCAAGGGGGAGTACGGGGAGGACGAGGCACCGCTGGACGCGGCCCGGCGGGAGTTCACCGAGGAGATCGGGCTGCCGCCGCCCGAGGGCCCGTACCTTCCGCTGGGCGAGGCCCGGATGCCGGGCGGGAAGCAGGTGGTGATCTGGGCCGTGCGGGCGGACCTCGACCCGGCGCTGATGGTGCCGGGGACGTTCACCATGGAGTGGCCGCCGCACTCGGGCCGGGTGGAGCAGTTCCCCGAGCTGGACCGGGTGGCCTGGTTCGCCCCGGAGACGGCCCGGGTGAAGCTGATCCCCTCCCAAGTCACTTTCCTGGAGCGGCTGTTCACGTTGCTGCAAGGTTGACTTGACCTTGGCTTGCCAACAAACCCCACCCGAGCGGACATTGCACGTATGACGAACGTCGTGCTGGTGGGAACCCTGGACACCAAGGGTGTCGAGTACGGCTGGCTGCGCGAGGGGCTGCGGCGCGCCGGCATCGAAGTGGTCATGGTGGACACGGGCGTCATGGGCGAGCCGCGCGTGCCCGCCGACGTACCGCGCTGCGAGGTGGCCCGGGCGGCCGGGGCGGACCTGGCGGAGTTACGGGCGGCCGCCGACCGGGGTGCGGCCGTGACGACGATGGCCCGGGGTGCGGAGGCAACCCTGTTGCGCCTGCACGCCGAGGGCCGGCTGCACGCGGTGCTCGCCATCGGCGGCAGCGGCGGCACCTCCATCGCCACCCGGGCGATGCGCGCACTTCCGCTGGGCGTGCCGAAGGTGATGGTGTCGTCCATGGCGTCCGGGGACGTGGCCCCGTACGTCGGATCCTCGGACATCACGATGATGTACAGCGTGGTGGACATCGCGGGGCTCAACAGCATCTCCGAGCCGGTGCTGGCGAACGCCGTGGCGGCCGCCGCCGGCATGGCCCGGGCCCACGAGCGGGCCGGCCTGGAGCTGCGCCGACCGGCCCGGCTGGGCTCCGGCTCGCGCCCGCTGGTCGCGGCGAGCATGGCGGGCGTGACCACGACCGGCGTGGACGCGGCCCGGGAGCGGCTGGCCGAACTCGGCTACGAGGTCCTGGTCTTCCACGTCAGCGGCACGGGGGGCCGCACCCTGGAGACCCTCGCCGGGCAGGGCGTCTTCGCGGGCGTCCTCGACCTCACGCTCAGCGAGATAGCGGACGACCTGTGCGGCGGCGTCCTGACCGCCGGCCCCGACCGGCTCACCGCGGCCGGCCGGGCCGGGGTCCCCCAGGTGGTCAGCCTCGGGGCGCTGGACATGGTCAAGTTCGGGCCGCTGGAATCGCTGCCCGAGCGGGCGCGCTACCGGCGGGTCCGCGTGCACAACCCGTCCATCACCGTGATCCGCACGACCGAGGCGGAGTGCGCGGAGCTCGGCCGCCGGATCGCGGCGAAGCTCCGCACGGCCATCGGGCCGACCGAGGTCTGCGTCCCGCTCCAGGGCCTGTCCACGCTCGGCGCGCCGGGCGGCCCGTACCACGACCCGGCCGCGGACCGGGCCCTGTTCTCGGCGCTGCGGGAGGGGCTGCGGGGCAGCGCGGCCGCCGTCCGCGACTACGACACCCACATCAACGACCCGGCCTTCGGGCGGGCGGCCGCCGACCGGCTGCACGCCGTCATCAGGGCGGAGCGGGCCGCGGCCTGAGTCCCGGGCCGGATTGGGAACCGGCCCCAGCGGAAACCGTGTCCCTGGGGGTGGCCGATCGCGCCGCCGCCGGGCCCCGGGCCCGGCGGAACGGGCGGACAGGGGGCGGACGATGACGAACAGCTGGACGGTGCCCGGGTACGTGCACGTCCGGGAGCTCGGATCCGGCGCCAGCGGACGGGTGGTCCTCGCCGTCCACGAAGCGACCGGCACGCCGGTGGCGGTGAAGTACCTCGCCGACCGGCTGCGCCGGGACCCGGCGTTCGTCGCCGAGTTCCGCGGGGAGGCGCGGCTGCTCGGCGGGCTGGACTCACCGTACGTGGTCCGGCTGTACGAGTACGTGGAGGCGCCCGGCGGCGCCGCCATCGTGATGGAGCTCGTCGACGGGATCTCGCTGCGCGCCGTGCTCAAGCAGTCCGGGCGGGCCGATCCCGAGGCCGCCCTCGTCGTGCTGAAGGGGTCGCTGCTGGGTCTGGCGGCGGCACACCGGGCGGGCGTCGTCCACCGCGACTACAAACCGGAGAACGTGCTGGTCGCGGCGGACGGCCTGTCCAAGCTGGTGGACTTCGGGATCGCGGTGCGCCGCGACACCACGCCCGGCGTCGCGGGCACCCCGGCGTACATGGCGCCCGAGCAGTGGCAGGGCCGGCCGGCCACGCCCGCGGCCGACGTGTACGCGGCGACGGCCACCTTCTTCGAGTGCCTGACCGGGCGCAAGCCGTTCCCCGGGCAGAACCTCGCGGAGCTCGCCGTCCAGCACGTGGAGGCGCCCGTACCGCAGGACGAGGCCCCCGAGCCGGTCCGCCCGCTGATCCGGCGGGGCATGGCCAAGGCCCCGGAGCAGCGCCCGGAGAACGCGGAGGCGTTCGTCACGGAGCTGGAGCGGGCGGCGCTGGCCGGGTACGGGCCGGACTGGGAGGAGCGCGGCCAGCGCAAACTGGCGGCGCTGGCGGCCTTGTTACCCCTGCTGTTCCCGTCGGCGGGCGGCGCGGCCTCCGGGACCACGGCGGTGGCGACGACCTCGCTGGGGCGGGGATCCGGCTGGGCGCCTGGACGGCGGGGCACCATCGCGGCGGGTGCGGCGCTGGTGCTGGGGGTGGTGGCCGGGCTGACGGCGAGCGCCTCGGGTGGCGAGCCGGGCGGTGCCCGTGCGGCCGACTCGTTCGCCACGTCGAGCCCCGCCCCCTCCGGCTCCCGCTCCGGCACCGCGAGCCCGACCTTCACGCCCCCGTCGCCCTCCCCGTCTCCTTCCCCGTCTCCCTCGGCGTCGGCATCGGCATCGGCATCGGCATCGGCGTCGGCGTCGGCGTCGGCAGCCGCATCGCCCTCGCCGACGCGTTCCACGCGACCCGGGCCGAGTCCGAGCCGCTCGGTGACGGTGCCTCCGCCGCGGACCACTCCCCCGCAGAAGCCGCCGACCACGCCGCCGACCCCGGCCCCCGCGCCGGTCGTGTACGCGGTCGGGGTGAGCCTGGCGCAGACCGGCGACGAGACCGGGGCGGCGGAGATCACGATCAAGGCCGCCGGCTCGGGCACGGTGAAGGTCACCGTGCAGTGGTTCACCGGCGACGACAACGACCCGTTCTCCGAGCCCGACGGCACCACGCAGTACGACTACGCCGTGGGCACGGGGACGCTGACGGCCTTGGCGGCCGCGGCACCCGTGACGCACGACTTCAAGGGCGGCGGCTGTGCCTGGGGCGTCCGGGTCACGACGTCCCCCGCAGCCGGCGGGGGCCCGGCGACCGACAGCCTGCGGCCGAGGAGGTGCAATCCCGCATGAGCGACGACGAGTACAGCGCAACCGTCCTCGGCAGCCACTGGATCAGCGGGCCGCCGCCACCGCAGGACGCCGCCCCGGACCGGGTCGAGGGCTCGGTGATGCGGTTCGGGCCGGGCGTGACGGCGGCCGTGCCCGCCCCGTTCCCGGTGGTGGTCCCACCGCGGCGGCGCCGCCGCGAATGGCGCCGCTACACCCTCGCCGGCGCCGTGCTGCTCGCCGTGCTGGCGTACCTGGCCTGGCAGCGGTTCGGGCCGGGACTGGAGGTACGGGGGCTGGCGGTGGGCACCTCCACGGGCGAGAACCCGGGCTGCGGGGCCACGGCCGACGTGGTGGCCGTCGTACGGACCAACGGGCGCCCGGGGACGGTCGCGTACCGCTGGATCCGCAGCGACGGAACCCACTCGGACCAGCTCACCGAACAGGTGCCGAAGGGCCGCGACGAGGCCCGCCTGCACCTGCTGTGGACCTTCCGCGGCCAGGGCACCTACCCGGCCACGGCCGAGATACAGCTCCTCTCCCCCACCCGCCGCACCGCCACGATCCACTTCACCTACCACTGCCCCCGCTGACGCCGTCCGGGGGCAGGTGGATGACGGCGCGGCCTGAGCTCAGGTCGATGCGGGAGCGGGGTGGGGCGCCGTCCTCCTCGTCGTCGCGCATGACGAGGGCGCTCTGCCGCTCCTTCAGCTCGTTCTGCTTGCCCGGCGAGAACGACGCGTGCAGCTGCTCGAAGCCCGTCGCCGAGACCTGGCCCTGGCGGCCGTTCCACCGCCAGGGCAGCAGCCCGGCCCGGCCCGCGCGCACCAGCGCCAGGTCGAGGAAGGCCATGGCGGTGAGCAGCAGTGCCAGCCCCGGCAGGGTCATGAAGACGACGAACGCCATGGCAGGACCGTAGCCGACCCGCTCGCGCCGCCCAAGGGGCGGGCCGGCGGCGGGGCCCGGCGCGTCAGAAGCGGGCGTGGGCCGTGATGTCGGCCTCGAACTCGCCGGTCATGGCCGGGGTGACGGTGGGCCGGCACTGGGCGACCGCCGCCAGGTAGTCCTCGGTGGTGGCGCCCGGCCGGTCCCCCGCCGCGCGGTGCGCGCCGACGGCCTCCAGGTCCCGTTCGAAGGACACCTGCGCCGCGATCCGCGCCGCGTGCTCGATGTCCGCCGGGGTGAACAGCTCGCTGGCCCCCACCAGGGCGGCCACGTCCACGTCCGCACGCCCCGCCGTGTACCGGGACCAGATCGCGGCGCGCGCCGCGGCGTCCGGGGTGCCGATCGGGATGAGGTAGTCGAAGCGGCCGGGCCGCAGGAACGCCGGGTCCAGCGAGCGGACGGAGTTGGTGGCGCACACCAGCAGCCGCTCGTCGCCCTCCCGGAATCCGGGTATCAGCTTGAGCAGTTCGTTGGTGACCCCGTGGGTGCCGCCGGGGTGCGCGGGCTCGGTGCGCACGGGGGCGATCTCCTCGACCTCGTCGATGAAGACGAGGACCTGCTCCAGCTCGGCGATCCGGGCGAAGGCGTCGCGCAGTGCGGCGGCGAGGTTGCCCTCGTCGGCGAGCCGGGAGGGCAGCAGTTCCACGAAGGGCCAGCCGAGGCGGGAGGCGATGGCGCGGGCGAAGGTGGTCTTGCCGGTGCCGGGCGGGCCGAAGAGGGCGAGGGCGCGCGGCGGCCGCACGCCGTGCGCGGCGGCCCGCTCGGGCTCGGCCAGCGGGAGGACGACGCGCCGCTCGATGAGGTCCTTCTCCCGTTCCATGCCGGCGACCCCGGCCCACAGGCCGCTGGGCAGGAACCGGCCGCCGAGGTCGGCGAGGAGGCCGGCGGCGGGCCCGTGGAGCGGTTCGCTCTTCTCGAAGTAGGCGACGGCGGGCTGCCGGGTGTAGCCGGCGTTGAGCAGCCCCTCCCCGAGCAGGTCCTCCTCCGGCAGGACGTACGCGATGCGGCCGACCCGGGCCGCGACGAGCCTGCGCTCCAGCTCGACGAGGAGCGCGCTGGCCAGTCCCCGGCCGCGCCAGCCGGCGGCGATCGCGATCCGCATGACCCAGGCCCGTTCGCCGGTGACGGTGGCGAGGGCCGCGCCGATGGGGACGCCCTGGTGGACGGCGACGACGCAGGGCTGCCGGTCGGTCAGGGCGCCGATGCACTCGGCGAGCGAGAAGACGGACTCCTGGCCGAGTTCTGCCGTGCTGTCGATCAGGTGGACGACCGCGGCGAGATCGCTCTCGCGGTAGTCGTGGATGAGCCAGTGCACCCGTTACCGCCCCTCGTTGCCTTGTCGTTGCTGGGGTGAGGCTAGGGGCGGGTGGGGCGCCCGCTCTCGCTCCGCGGTGCACAACAGCGGGTCGGGAAACCGTCCGTGTCGTCCATAGACTGGTGCTTTCCGCCCGAGGTGCCCAGCGAGGATCCGATCCGTTTCATGACTTCTGACATCACCGCAGGCCGACGGCGGACCCTCGTGTGGCTGGTACCGGTCCTGTGGACCCTGGGCCTCGGCCTGTGGGGGTTGTCCCGGCAGGACAGCGTGTGGCGCGACGAGGCGGCGACGTGGCAGGTGGCGGCCGGGCGCTCGGCGGGCGAGATATGGGCGATGCTCGGCAACGTCGACGCCGTCCACGGCCTGTACTACCTGCTGATGCACGGCCTCTTCGAGGTGTTCGGGGCGGGCACGACGACGCTTCGGCTGCCGTCCGTGCTGGCGATCGCGGGCGCCGCGGCGTGCACGGCGCTGATCGGCCGGCGGCTGGCCGGGTTCTGGGCGGGGCTGGGCGGCGGTCTGGCGCTGCCGCTGCTGCCGGCGGTGCAGTTCTACCTCCAGGAGGGCCGGCCGTACGCGCTGGTCGCGGCGGGGGTGGGGTTGTCGACGCTGCTGCTCGTGTCCCTCGTGCCGGACGGCGGGAGCGTGGCCGGCGTGACGGGCGGGACGGGCGGGACGGCCGGCCCCGGTGCTCCCGGCGGGTCCGGGCGGCGGGTCTGGCCGCGCTGGACCGCGTACGGGCTGACCGTGCTGGTGTGCGCGCTGCTGAACTGGCTGTCGCTGCTCGCCCTGCCCGCCCATGCGGCGACGCTGTGGTGGGCGGGCGCGGGCCGGGGCGTGGTGGGGCGCTGGGCGGCCGCCGCGGCCGGCGCGGTGGCAGGGGCGCTGCCGCTGGTCCTGTTCAGTCGGAGCCAGTCCGACCAGGTCTCGTGGATACCGCCGCTGACCTGGCACATGATGATCGGCCCGGCCATCCTGCTGGCCGTCGGCGGCCTGGGTGCCTGGCTGGACCGGCCGCGGGCGGGCCGGCTGTCGCTGGCGGCGGTGGGTCTGCCGCTGCTGGCGGTGCCGCAGCTGGCGCTGATCGGGATCTCGCTGGCCCAGCCGCTGTTCCTGGACCGGTACGTGCTGTTCAGCATGGTCGGCCTCGCGCTGCTGATCGGAGCCGCGCTGGGCGCCGCCGTACGGGCCGCCGCGCCGCGCTTCCCCCGGGCGGCGCGGCTGCTGGTGCCGGCCGTGGTCGGGATCGCGGTGGTGGCGCTGCTGCCGGTGGAGCTGGCCAAGCGGGCTCCGGCGAGCCGGGTCGACGACGTGCTGGCGGTGGCCGGCGAGGTGGACCGGCTGAAGCGGCCGGGGGACGCGGTGCTGTTCGTTCCGGCGGCCCGCCGGGACACGGCAATGGTCTCCCCGGGCGCCTTCGCGGGGCTGTCGGACCTGGCCCTGGAGCGGGACCCGGTCGCTTCGGCGACGCTCAAGGGCGAGGAGGCGGAGCCGGCGCGGATCAGGGCGGAGCTGCTCCGCCGGCGCCGGGTGCTGCTGGTCACGGACGCGGCGAAGGTGGCCAAGCCGTCGGGGGCGGCGCGGGACGCGGCGAAGGCTGCGGTGCTGAAGGAGCACTTCAGGGTGGTGGAGGACCGGCAGGTCCGGGGCCGCCGGGTGACGGTGTACGAGCGCCGCTAGCGCGGGGCCGCGGGCCGAGCGCCGTGGATCCCGGACCGCGGGCCGCGGGCCGCGGCCCGCCAGGATTCACAGCAGATTCATATGGAATAACGGGCTCCGGTCATAGTTTCGACGGGGAGGCTCGGAACATGATCCAGCGCATGCCCCTCCGACCGGCCCGCCGCTCCGCCGTCCGCCGGACCTCCCGGACGCTTGCGGCGCTGGCCGCGATGGCCATCCTGCTCAGCCTGAACATGCCGGACGCGGGTGCGGTCCCACCGCTGGGCGTGACGGCGCGGGCGATACCCGACGCGACGGCGGACCGGGTCGGCCCGCTGTTCGCCGGCGGCCTCGGCGGGGGCCACTTCTGCACCGCGGCCGTGGTCCGCAGCGACGGCCGCGACGTGATCGCCACGGCCGCGCACTGCGTGGGCGACCCGCAGAACACGTTCTTCGCACCGGGCTACCGCGACGGCAGGGCCCCGCACGGGCTGTGGCGGCTCACCGGAGCGTTCGTGGCACCGGGCTGGACGGACGGCCAGGACCCGGACGCCGACCTGGCCTTCGCCACGGTGGTCCCGGTCGACGGCGGGCAGGGCCCGTACGTCGAGGACGCGGTGGGCGGGTTCCCCGTGGCCGCCGAACAGCCGGGCGACGCGGCGGTGACGATCGTCGGCTACCCGAGCACCGAGGACGCCCCGCTGCGCTGCGCGAACACCACCGCCCTGTACTCCGGGACCCAGCGCCGCATCGACTGCCCCGACCTCAGCAGCGGCACGAGCGGCAGTCCGTGGCTGGTGGACGGGGCCGTGGCCGGGGTGCTCGGCGGCCACGAGGGCGGGGGCACCGACCCGGACGTCTCGTACAGCGCGGTGATGGGCGACCAGGCGGAGGAGCTGTACCGCGACGCGGCCGACGAGGGCTGAGCCACGGGCGGCCGGCCCGCGGGCGGCCGGGCGCCGGGGCTACTCCGGGATGCCCTCCGGCACCCATGCCGGGGCGCCGACCCGCCGGTCGGCCGGGATCTGCGCGCCCCGTCCGGCCGGGACCTCCTCCGGGAGCTCGGCGGCGGGCGCGAACCAGGTCGGCTCGTCGTCCAGGGCCCGGCGGACGCGGTCCAGGCCGAACCGGTCCAGCGGGGGCAGGGCGTCGGGCGCGAACCAGGCCACCTCCAGCGACTCGTCGTCGTTGGCCCGCGCCTCACCGCCGATCGCCCGGCAGCGGAAGGTGATGTCCTGGAACTGGCAGACGTCGCCGTTGGGGTAGGTGATCGGCTGCAGCATCTCGACCATCACCACGCGCTCCGGAACGCACCGCACGGCCGTTTCCTCGTACACCTCGCGCACGGCGGTGTCGGCGGGCTGCTCGCCCGGTTCCGCGATCCCGCCGACCACCGCCCACCGGCCGCTGTCGGAGCGCCGTCCGAGCAACACGTGACCGCGGTCGTCGACGACGATCGCGGTCACGGCGGGCAGCAGGAGCAGCCGGTTCCCGGCATGGGCCCGGATTTCGCGGATGAATTCAGGAGTGGTCATGCCCCGACCATACGAGGCCGATCCCGCCGCACCGCTCAGGCGGCACTGCGGCGGGCACGGATCCGGAGCGCGAGGACCCAGCCGAAACCGCCGGCGGCCAGCGCGAGCAGCACGTACTCGGGCAGCGGGCCGAGGCGGGTGGCGGGGGTCTCGGTGGAGCGCAGCGGGATCTCGGCGACGAGCGCGTCCGCGGTGAACATCTCGGTCTGCTGCACGACCTTGCCGTCGGGACGGATGACGGCGCTGACGCCGCTGGTGACGGGCACGAGGACGGTGCGGCTGTGCTCGACGGCGCGGACCCGGTCCATGGCGAGCTGCTGGTAGGTCATCTCGGTCCGGCCGAAGGTGGCGTTGTTGCTCGGTACGGCGATCACCTGGGCGCCCGCGCGGACGGTGGAGCGGACGGCGTCGTCGAAGGCCGCCTCGTAGCAGGTGACCATGCCGATGCCGCTGCCCGCCATGTCGAAGACGCCCGGCTCCTTGCCGGGGCCGAAGTCGCGCTGCACCCGGTCCACGTCAGCGCTGAAGAGCCTGACGAAGGACCGCATCGGGATGCGCTCGCCGAAGGGCTGGATCTTGCGCTTGTCGTAGGTGTCCGTGGGGCCCTTGGCAGGGTCCCACAGGATCATCGTGTTGCGCAGCGGCCCGGTCTCCGGGGCCAGTACGGAGCCGATGGCGACGGGCACGCCGATGGCCTTGACCGCTTCGTCGATGATCCGGTACGCGTCGGCCTGGGTGAACGGGTCGATGTCGGAGGAGTTCTCCGGCCAGACCACGAAATCGGGCCGGGGGACGCGGCCGGCCCGGACGTCCTCGGCGAGCTGCACCGTGCGCTTGGCGTGGTTGTCGAGGACGGCCCGGCGCTGGGCGTTGAAGTCGAAGCCCGCGCGCGGCACGTTGCCCTGGACCACCGCGGCGACGGCGGTGCCGTCCTCGGCCGCGTCGGAGACCAGCGGGCGGGCGGCCAGGGCCGTAGCAACGGGAGCGGCAACGGCGAGGGCGGCCAGGGCGGCGACGCTGCGGCGGGGGTGGTGGCGGGCGGCGCGCAGGGCGCCGTACAGCCCGAAACCGCACAGGGCGACGCCGAAGGAGAGCAGCGGGGTGCCGCCGAGTGCGGCGAGGGGGAGGAAGAACCCGTCGGCCTGCCCGAAGGCGAGTTTGCCCCACGGGAAGCCGCCGAAGGGGGCGCGGGCGCGCAGCGCCTCGCCGGCGGTCCACACGGCGGCCCCCCACAGCGGCCAGGCGGGGAGCCGGCTGACGAGGGAGACGCCGAGGGTGGTGAGGCCGATGAGGAGGGCTTCGAGGGTGGCCAGGGCGAGCCACGGGACCGGGCCGACGCCCTCGCTGGTCCACACGAGCAGCGGCAGCAGGAAGCCCAACCCGTGCAGGACGCCCAGGCCGAAGCCGGCGCGGGCTCGGCGGCCGTGGAGGCAGCCGGCGAGCACGGCGAGGGCGACGGGGGCCAGCCACCACAGGGGGCGGGGCGGGAAGCTGAGGTAGAGCAGCACGCCGGAGGCGGTGGCGAGGGCCGCGCGGACGGCAGCGGCGGTCTTCCACCGGGGCGCCCGGGCGGAAGGGGTCGTGGCGGCTTCGGCTCCGGTGGCGGGTTCCGCTCCGGTGGCGCGGGGCTCTTCGGTGACACTGCTGCTCATCTGGCGGAGTGTACGTGGCCGGGGCGGGAGGGCCCGCACGCGCCGGCCGGGCGGCGGCTCCGCGGGGGCGGTCGGCCGGGGCGGCTCAGCCGGCCAGGGCACGCAGATGGGCGCGGATGACACGGACCGCGTTCTCGGCGTCGTCGACGGTGACCGTGAACAGCTTGCCGCCCCCGAGATGGAGGGCGAGGCCCTCGCCGCGGCGGACGATGATGGCGGTGCCCTTGTCGGGGCGCCAGCGGTGGCCCCAGCCGCCCCACTGGTGCGGGGTGATGTGGGGCACGTACTCGGCGGAGATCACCTCCGCGAGCGGGACCCTGCGGCGGGGCAGGCCGATGTGGCCGCAGCGCACCTCCAGCGCCTCTGCGTCGATGGTGACGGCGACCTGCACGAAGGCGAGGGTGCCGTAGAGGATCAGGACGCCGACGGCCAGGCAGCCGATCACCGACATCAGCAGGGGCACGATGCCGGAGCTCCAGGGGGAGTCGACGGCGAGGTCGATGCCGAGGGCCAGGGCGGCCGCGCCGGCCGCGGCCAGCACCCACTGCACGCGGTTGGTTGCCCGGCCCGTCCACAGCGGACCCGGAGGGTGACCCGTCATGAGTAGCAGCGTACTCACGTTCCGCATGTGCGCCACCGCCTCGCGCCGGCGGCCGGCCCGAGGGCCCGATCGTCGGGCCGGCCGCTCTGCCCCGCACCTGTCCGCGCGCGGCCCCGGGCAAACCCGGCTGGCCTGCAGGCCGGTCCGGCAACGGGCGGCGGCCCGGTTCCGGTTCAGCCGGGCAGCAAGCGGACGAGTGCGTCCCGCAGGGCCGGGCGGCGGACCGTCATGAAGCGGTGCAGGCTCCGCGAGGCGAGGGCGACGCGCTGGGCGGGCCGGCGGCGTTCCGCGTCGTACGCGCGCAGGGCGGCGGGCAGCCCGGCCCGACCGTGGGCGGCGACCGCACGGGTGAGTGCCTCGGCGTCGAGCAGGGCGGTGCAGGCGCCCTGGCCCAGGTTGGGGGTCATGGCGTGGGCGGCGTCGCCGACCAGGGCGGTGCGACGGCCGTCGGTGAAGGCGGGGAGCGCCGGGTGGAGGTGGCGCATCTCGTACCGGATCCAGGTCGCCGGGTCGGTGTCGGCGAGGACCCGCGGGACGGGGTCGTGCCAGTCGGCGAACGCGGCGCGCAGCTCGTCGGCGGTGGTGGCGCCGGGGACGGTGGCGTACCAGTTGGTGCGTCCGGGCTCGACCGGGGTCATGCCGAAGAACCGGCCCGGGCCCCAGGTCTCGCCGTGGACGCCGGTCTCGAAGCCGGCGATGCCGATCCAGGCGACGGTGCCGAGGGTGCGGACGGCGCTGCGGGTGCCGAAGCGGGCGGTGCGGACGGCGCTGTGGATGCCGTCGGCGCCGATGACGAGGTCGGCGTCGATCCCTGCCGGGTCGGTCAGCCGCTGCCCGTACGCGATCGGGGTTCCGCCGAGCCGGTCGAGCGCGTCGAGGAGGGCGTCGATCAGGTGCGGGCGGGAGATGAGCAGCTCGGGGCGGCCCGCCCTGCGTTCGATCCGGTCGAGCGGGAGGGCGGCGAGCACGGTCCCGTCGGGCCGGCGGATCCGCGCGTCGCGGTACGGGACGGCGCGCGTCCGCAGGGCCCCGCCGAGGCCGAGCCGGTCGAGGGCGGCCTGGGCGGTCGGGTGGATGCCGAAGGCGGTTCCGTAGCGCTCCGGGGCGGTGCGCCGTTCCAGCACGGTCACGGTCCAGCCGGCGCGGCGGAGCCCGATGGCGGTGGCGAGCCCGCCGACACCGGCTCCGACGACGACGGCGGTGCCGGCGGTCCCGGGCATGGCGTTGGCGGGGTCGGTGGTGCTGGTGGGGCTGATAGGGCTGATGGGGTGGTGTCTGCCGTGCATGGCGCGCTCCTCACTCCCGACTACCACATCCGTGGTACCACATCTGTGGTACCACGGATGTGGTTAAGCTGCCAGGGTGAATCAGGACCGGAGGGACCGGCTGCGTGACGCGGCCATGGCGGTGCTGGCGGAGGCGGGCGGCCGGGGCCTCACGCACCGGGCCGTCGACGGCGCGGCCGGCGTGCCCCTGGGCACCACCAAGAACTACTTCCCGACCCGCGACGCCCTGCTGCGGGCAGTGGCGGAGCGCTGCGCGGAGCAGTACCGGGCCGTGGCGGCCGCCCTGGCCGGCCCGGACCCCGGCCCGGGCCCCACGGACCGGGCCGGGCTGGCGGCCCTGCTCGCCGGGCTGCTGCGCGACGTGGCCGGGGCGGGGCGGCCGCGTGTCCTGGCCTATCTGGAGTTGCAGACGGAGGCGGCGCGGCGGCCGTGGCTGGCCGCACTGCTGGACCCGATCGGGGCGGCGGACTTCGCGGCGCACCGCCGGCTGCTCGGCGCGGCCGGGCTCCCGGACGGGTCCGCACAGGCCCGCACCCTCACGCTCGCCCTGCACGGGGCGGTCTGGCACCTGCTGACCGGGGCGCCGGACACGCTGTCCGCGGCCGGGCTCGACGACCTGGACGCCTTCGCGAGGGACGTGCTGGCCGGCGTATGCCCCGGCCCATCAGGGGAGGAAAGCTGACGTGACCGACCAGTTCAGCCCGATCGACCGCAACGACCCGATCGACCGAAAGGACCCGAACAGTCGAAACAACCGAAACGACCGGATAGATGGGACGGAGCAGACGGAGCGGACGGACCGCGCCGTCGGTGCCGTACTCGGCTCCGCCGTGGGCGACGCCCTGGGCGCGCCCTACGAGTTCGGGCCCGTGGGGGAACTGAGCGCGCGCGGCGCGGAGATGCGCGGGGGCGGCGGCTGGGAGCCGGGCGAGGCGACGGACGACACGCAGATGGCCGTGCTCGTCGGCGAATCGCTGCTGGAGTACGGCGGCCTCGAACTCCCCGACGTCTTCGACCGGTTCCGGCGCTGGGCGGCAGCCGAGCCGAAGGACATCGGGCTCCAGACCGAGGCCGTGCTGACCGGCGGCGACCCGTGGGACCTGGCCGCGGCGCTGCACTTCCAAGGGAACGCGCGGGCAGCCGGCAACGGTTCCCTGATGCGGGCGTCGACGTCCGCGGTGTACTTCGCCGCCGGGGGGCGGGAGGCGACGATGGCCGCGGCCCGGCGGATCGCGGCGCTCACCCACGGCGACCCGGCGGCCTGGGAGGGCACGGCCGTCCTGCACGAGCTCGTACGGGTCGCACTGGCCGGCGGCGATCCGCTGGACGGCGTTCCGGAGGCGCTCGCGGCGGTGGACCCGGAGCAGCGCGACCGGTACGCGCGGGTCCTCGACCCGGATTGGCACCCGGGCCTGGCCACCGAGTTCAACGGCGCGGTGTGGCCCTGCCTGGGCTCGGCGGTGTGGGCGGTGCGGACCACGACCGGCTTCGCGCAGGCCGTCCGGGCCGCGGTGGACCTGGGCGGGGACACCGACACGGTCGCGGCGGTCACGGGCACGCTGGCCGGCGTCCGCTACGGCCGGGCGGCGATCCCCGCGGAGTGGACGGCCCCGCTGCACGTACCGCTGCCCGGCTTCGGGGACCGCGTCCTGGACGCGGAGGACCTGTGCACCCTGGCCCGCCGACTGGCGGCGGGGCCGGCGGGGCGGTAGCACCGAAGGGCTGGCGGCGGTAGCGCCGGGGGCCGGGCGGTAGCGCCGACGGCGGTCAGCGACGCCGGGGGGGGTCAGCGCCCGACGGCGGCGCCCTGCCCGGCCAGCAGCTGGCCCTCGGCATAGCCGAGCGCGGCGGCAGGCAGGGCGCCCTCGTCGCCGCTGAGCAGCACGGTCAGTCCGCCGGTGGCGGGCAGGGCAGGATCGGGGGCGGCGCCGATGCGGCGCAGCGCCTGGAGGGCGACGGCTTCGGCGGAACCGTGGTAGGTCGGCTCGACCCCGCCGGTGCGGGCGGCGAGGGCGGCCCGGATGGGCGCCTCGACGAGCTCGTAGTGGGTGCAGCCGAGGACGACGTCGGTGACGTCGGCCGGGGTCAGTTCGGCGGCGGCCGCGACGGCGTCGGCGATGGCCGCCTCGTCCGCCGCCTCGACGGCGTCGGCCAGCCCCGGGCAGGGGACCTCGGTGACGCGCGCCCCGGAGGCGAAGTCGCGGATGAGCCCGCGCTGGTAGGGGCTGCCGGTGGTGGCGGGGGTGGCCCAGATCGCCACCCGCCCCCCGGCGGCCGCGGCTGGCTTGATCGCCGGCACGGTGCCGATCACCGGGATGGCGGGCTCCAGCTCTGCCCGGATCGTGGGCAGGGCGTGGACGGTGGCGGTGTTGCAGGCGATGATCAGCGCCTCCGGGCGGAGCGCGGCGGCGGCACGGGCGACACCGAGCGCGCGCCCGGTGAGGTCCTCGGGGGTACGCGGACCCCAGGGCATGCCGACGGGGTCGGAGGACAGGACCAGGTCGACGTCCGGCCGCAGCCGCCGCATCGCGGCGGCAGCCGCGAGGAGGCCGATTCCGGAGTCCATGAGCGCGATCATCACCCGGTCACCTTAATCGACCCGCCCCCTCCGCCACCCCCGACGACCCCCGGCTGTGCCCCGACACACACCCCCGTCGGCCGCCCGCCGCCGGGCCCCGGCGACGTCTTCCGCCACCGCCCCGCGCGGCTCGCCGGCCGGGTGGTCCGCGCGGCGGTCCGAGTAGTCCGAGCAGTGCGGGACCGTACCCCGCGGGCGGAACGGGACGCGGCTCGTACGGGTCCGGGACAGGGGGTGGCGGGTTCGCGGGACGCGGCTCGTTCGGGTGGGGGACAGCGGGCTCCGCGTTCGGCAGACTGCCCGCATGGGCCTTTTCGGCGCCGCGTGCGCCTCCCTCGCCGCCTGGATCTGGCTGACGCTCGCCCAGGGCATGTTCTGGCGGACCGACGTCCGCCTCCCCCCTCGCACCGCCCCCGCCCGGTGGCCCTCCGTCGCCGTCGTGGTCCCGGCCCGGGACGAGGCGGAGGTGCTCCCGTGCAGCCTCCCCTCCCTCCTCGCCCAGGACTATCCCGGCCGGGCCGAGATCATCCTGGTCGACGACGGCAGTACGGACGGCACGGGCGCACTGGCGCGCCGCCTGGCCGGCGTGCAGCCCGGACTGCCGCTCACCGTGGTCTCCCCCGGCGAGCCGGAGCCGGGCTGGACCGGGAAGCTGTGGGCGCTGCGCCACGGCATCGCGTTCGCCCGCACGGCGCACGAGGCCGAGCCGGAGTACCTCCTCCTCACCGATGCCGACATCGCACACGAACCGGACAGCCTGCGCGAGCTGGTCGCGGCCGCGACCTCCGCCGGCCTCGACCTGGTCTCGCTGATGGCGCGGCTGCGGGTCGCCGGCTTCTGGGAGCGGCTCGTCGTGCCGGCGTTCGTCTACTTCTTCGCCCAGCTCTACCCGTTCCGCCGGATCAACCGCCCCACCGGCCGGACGGCCGCCGCGGCCGGCGGCTGCGTCCTGCTGCGCACGGAGGCGGCGGTCCGGGCCGGCGTGCCGGACTCGATCCGGCAGGCGGTCATCGACGACGTCTGCCTCGCCCGCGCCGTCCGGGACTCCGGGGGGCGGATCTGGCTGGGGCTCGCGGAGCGGGTGGACAGCGTGCGCCCGTACCCGGCCCTCGGGGACCTGTGGCGGATGGTCGCGCGCAGCGCGTACGCCCAACTGCGGCACCAGCCGCTGCTGCTGGCGGGGACGGTGGCCGGGCTCGTCCTGGTCTACCTCCTCCCCCCGGCCGCCCTCTTCGCGGGGCTCGCCGCGGGGCACGCCGGGACGGCTTGGGCGGGCGGCCTCGCCTGGCTGCTGATGACCGGAACGTACCTTCCGATGCTGCGCTACTACCGGCAGCCGGCGGCACTGGCGCCCCTGCTTCCGCTCACGGCACTCCTGTACCTGCTGATGACCGTCGATTCGGCCGTGCAGCACTACCGGGGTCGGGGGGCGGCCTGGAAGGGCCGGACCTATGCCCGTCCGAGTGATGTCTGAAACGGCGAATTGCCGCCGGATTCGATGTCATCCCTGGTCACCGCATTGTGACGCTGCGTCAGCGGCAAGTCGGTGCAACACCCAACGGTCAAGCACGAGTCGGGACAAGCGGGTACGCAAGTGACGTATCGTGCACGTGAACGTGAAGTGAAAGGTGTGGCGCTGACCTGCGAATATGCAGGTCAGCGCGGCCTTCGTCACACCTCGCTATGGACCCGGTGAAGCCGTGGGCTTAACTTAGGTCCCATGACCTCCCCCCGCTCCACTTATGGCGGCGGTTACTACTCCGCGCCTTCTTTCCCGGACACTCCCATCTACGACTCGCTCGTGGCGGAACGCGGCACTCCGCAGATCGCCCCGATCCGTGTTCCGGCCGCCTACGATTCGCCGAGCTCCGGCTACTCGAGCGGTGGGTACCTGCCGGCCCTCGCCTCCGCGCTGCCCGCGCTCCCGGCCGCGCTGCCCCCGGCACCGATGCCTCCGCAGCCGCAGCCGCAGCAGACCGGCGGGTACGGGTATCCGTACCAGGGGCAGGGCGCGCCCTCCCCCATGCCGCTGCAGAACGCGCCGGCGCCGTACATCCCGCAGCAGCAGCAGCCGGTCGCGGCCCGCGCCGGGTACATGCAGCAGGCGCAGCCGCAGCCGCCCCGCCCGGTCGCCGCGGGCACCGGGTACGAGGCGATGCGTCCGGCGGCGCCGCGTCCGATGCAGGTGGCGGCCCCGGCCGCGGGCCCCTCGTACGAGGACCCGTACGGCCGCCAGTACCAGGGGCGCGCCTACTGACGCGACGCGCGTACGCGGCACGCGTGCGGGCCCTCCCCCCGGGAGCGGGGCACGCGTGCCGACGGGCAGCCGCGCGGCTGCGGCCGGCCCCGGTCCTGACCGACCCGGATCCGGCCGCCGATACCCGCTGGGGCGGCCGAGGGGCGCCTGGCAGGATGCTGCCATGGCGAATTTGTATGTCCGGTCCTTGCACGTCCACCCCGTCAAGTCGGTGGCGGGGGCAGCTCCCGACGAGGTGGCCGTGGAGCCCTGGGGCCTGTCCGCGGACCGGCGCTGGGCGCTGGTCGACCCCGCGGGCAAGGTCATCACGCAACGCGAACAGCCGCGGCTGGCGTTGGCTTCGGCGCGTCCGCTGGAGGGAGGCGGCGTCGCGGTGGCGGCGCCGGGCATGCCCGGCCTGGTCGTGGAGGTCCCGGAGCCGGGGCCGCTGGAGCCGGTGACGCTGTTCGGCAAGAAGGTCGAGACGGTGGTCGCGGCGCGCGCCGGGGGCGACTGGTTCAGCACCTACCTCGGGATTCCGGTTCACCTGGTGCACATGGACGACCCGGCCGTACGGCGTCCGGTGGACCCCGACTACGCACTGCCCGGCGAGACCGTGAGCCTCGCCGACGGCTACCCGGTGCTGCTCACCACGCTGGCGTCGCTGGACGCGCTCAACTCGCTGATCGCGCAGGGGGACCATCCCGAGGAGGGTCCGCTGCCGATGGACCGGTTCCGACCCAATGTGGTGGTTGCCGGGGCCGAGGCCTGGGCGGAGGACGGGTGGCGGCGCATCGCGATCGGCGACGCCGTCTTCCGCGGGGCGCGGGAGTGCGGGCGGTGCATCGTGACCACGACCGACCAGCGGACGGCGGAGCGCGGCAAGGAGCCGCTGAAGACGCTGGCCCGGCACCGGCGGATCGGCAAGTCGCTGGCGTTCGGGCGGCTGCTGGTGCCGGTGCGGACGGGCACCGTGCGCGTCGGCGACGAGGTCCGCGTCCTGGAATGACCCCTGGAACGCCCCCTGGAATGACACCTTCGGGGGGCTCTGGCGGATCCCAGGAACCAACCGTCGAGGGACGGCCGTTGGATCATCCGGAACGTGCCTGAGTCAGACGGAGGCAAGGGGGTGCCGGACCGTGTGGGCAGCAATGGGTGTGTGGCGCTGGCGGCGCAATCCGCTGCGCCGGCCGACGGATCTCTTCGAGGCGTGGGTGGCGTTCGCCGCCGTGGTGTGCGTCCTGCTGGTGGCACCGGCCGTCGGCTGTGTGACGGGCCTGCGGGTGGACGGCGCGCTGCAGCGGGCCGCGCGCGAACAGCGGCAGGAGCGGTACCTCGTCCCGGCGGTGGTGGTCCGACCGGCCGCGGCCGAACCGCCGGAGGGCGCGGGCGGCCAGCCGGAGCCGCAGCGGCAGGCCCCGCAGCGTACGCAGATCGTGGCGGCCTGGACGGCGCCGGACGGCAGCAGCCACCAGGGGACGGTTCCGGCGGCCGAGGAACCGCCGAGGGCCGGCGACCGGTTCCGGATATGGACCGATCTGCGCGGCCGGCTCGTGACCCGGCCGCTCGACCCCGGCTCCGCCAGCGCACACGCGGCGGTTCTGGGCCTCGCCGTCGCGGTGGGCGCCGCGGCGCTGGCGGAAACCGCCCGCAGGCTCGTCGTACGCCGGCTCGTGCACCGCAGGTACGTGCTGCTGGACCGGGCCTGGGCGGCGGTGGGACCGGACTGGGGACGGGCGGGTGCAGGCAGCTGACCTGGCCTCCCGACGGCTTTCCGCGCGCTACGGTGGAGCCCCCGGAGCGGTTGCCGTCAGCCGCTGCGGGCGGATCCGGCGGGTTCAGCCGGTTTCGCCGGTTCTGCCGGTTCGGCAGGGCGAGGACGAGAACGAGGGCGGGGGCACGACAGCACCATGGCACAGGGCACGGTCCAGCTGACGCACGGCGGGTCTTCACGGTGGCGGCGCCGCTCCGATGAGTATCCGACGCTGGCCGCCGCGCTCGCCGCCGCGGGCGACGGGGACGTGCTGACCCTCGCCCCCGGCACCTACCGGGAGAACCTGCTGGTCCAGCACGCCGTGACGCTGCGCGGGCCCGAGGGCGCGCCGGGGTCCGTGCGGATCGCCCCGGCGGACGGGGTGGCACTCACCCTGCGGGCCTCGGCCGTGCTCCAGGACCTGCACGTGGAGGGCCAGGACCGGGCGGCTCCCGCCCTGCTCGTCGAGGCGGGCTCCCCGGAGCTGGCCGGGCTGCGGGTGAGCACGCGTTCGGCCGCCGGGATCGAGGTGCGCGGCGGCGCCCGGCCACTGGTGCGGCGGTGCACGGTGGAGAACCCGACGGGTGTCGGGATCGCCGTACTGGACGGCGGCGGCGGGGTGTTCGAGGAGTGCGAGGTCGTCTCCGCCGGGCAGGCGGGGGTCTCCGTCCGCGGCGGCGGGCATCCGCGCCTGGAGCGGTGCCGGATCCACCACGCCTCGGGCGCGGGCATCGCCGTCACCGGTGAGGGCTCGGGGTTGGAGGCGCTCGGCTGCGAGGTGTACGAGATCAAGGGGACGGGCGTGCAGATCGCCGCCCGTGCGGCGGCCCGCCTCACCGACTGCACGGTGCACCGCACCACGGCCGACGGGGTCACCCTCGACACGGACGCCGTCCTCGACCTCTCCGGGTGCGACATCCACGACGTTCCGGAGAACGCCGTGGACCTGCGGGCCCGTTCGGTCCTCACCCTCGCCCGCACCACCGTGCGCCGCTTCGGCCGCAACGGGCTGTCCGTGTGGGATCCGGGCACCCGGGTCGAGGCCGAGGCCTGCGAGATCCACGACAGCACGGGCGACTACCCCGCGGTGTGGATCAGCGACGGGGCCGGCGTCTCGCTGAACGGGTGCCGGGTGCACGACGTGCCCGACGCGGTGTTCGTCCTGGACCGGGGGTCGCGGGCGGACGTGGTCGACAGCGACCTGTTCCAGGTCCGCAACACGGCCGTGTCGGTGAGCGACGGCGCGACCGCGCAGGTCGAGGACTGCCGGATCCGGGAGGCGGGCACCGGTGCCTGGTTCCGCGACCACGGCAGCGGCGGCAGCCTGACCGACTGCACGATCGACACCGCCCAGACCGGGGTGATCGTCACCAAGGGGGCCGACCCCACGGTCCGGGGCTGCACGGTCACCTCGCCGGCCGAGGCCGGGTTCTACGTGTCGGCAGGCGGCCGCGGAAGCTTCGACTCCTGCCGGGTGACCGGCAGCTCGGGCTTCGGCTTCCACGTCCTCGACGGGTGCCGGGCCACCCTGACCCGCTGCCACACCGAGCGCTGTGCGCGCGGCGGCTACGAGTTCGCCGAGGACGGCCCGGTCGCCGAGGGCTGCACCTCGGACGAGCCTGCGCCCCGGCACGCCGTCCGGCCGGCCCCCGGCGGCGCGCCCGCCGGGGAGCGCCCTGGCGTCCGTACGCTCACCGGGCAGCGGACGGCCGGGTCCGTGCCGGCCGGCCAGGCCGCACCGGTCACGGCAGCAGCGGCGGCGGCAGCGTCCGGGGCCCGGGCGGCGGGCGGGGCGGCCGACCGCCGCGCGCCGGCGCCGCGCGGCTCCGGTGAGGTGCTGGAACGACTTGAGGCGCTGGTCGGGTTGGAGAGCGTCAAGCGCGAGGTGCGCGCGCTCACCGACATGATCGAGGTGGGGCGGCGCCGGCAGCAGGCCGGTCTGAAGGCCGCCTCGGTCCGCCGCCACCTGGTCTTCACCGGTTCCCCCGGCACCGGCAAGACCACGGTGGCCCGGCTCTACGGGGAGATCCTCGCCTCGCTCGGCGTCCTGGAGCGCGGCCACCTGGTCGAGGTGTCGCGCGTGGACCTGGTCGGCGAACACATCGGGTCGACGGCGATCCGCACCCAGGAGGCGTTCGAACGGGCCCGCGGCGGGGTGCTGTTCATCGACGAGGCGTACGCGCTGGCCCCCGAGGACTCGGGCCGGGACTTCGGGCGCGAGGCGATCGACACACTGGTCAAGCTGATGGAGGACCACCGCGACGCCGTCGTGGTGATCGTCGCCGGGTACACGGAGGAGATGGACCGCTTCCTGACCGTCAACCCGGGCGTGGCCTCCCGCTTCTCGCGGACCATCACCTTCGGCGACTACGGGCCCGGGGAGCTGCTGCGGATCGTGGAGCAGCAGGCGGAGGAGCACGAGTACCGGCTCGGCGAGGGCACGGCCGAGGCACTGCTGGCGTACTTCACGGAGCTGCCGAAGGGCCCGGCGTTCGGCAACGGCCGTACCGCCCGGCAGACGTTCGAGGCGATGGTCGAGCGGCACGCGGGCCGGGTGGCGCAGCTGGCGGACGCGGGGACGGACGAGCTCACGCTGCTGTTTCCGGAGGATCTTCCGGCGCTGCCGGCTCCCTGCTGACCCTCGGCCCCGGCACACCGGACGCCGACCGCTCGGGCGGGACGGCGGGCCGGTCCGGGGCGGTCGCACCGTCCCGGGAGGTGGGCTGCCCCGGAACGGCCGGCCGGTCGGGGTCGGGGTCGGGGGCCTTGCGCAGGTCCGGGCGGGATGGGCCGGCCAGGCGGGTGAGGAGGGCGTCGCGTTCGGCCGCGAAGGCAGGGTCGGACGGGTAGTCGTAGTGGCCCAGGACGGGCGCGGGCAGCGGGTGGAGTGCGCTGCGCCCGTAGGCGAGCGGGTCGGCGAGCGGGCCGCGGTCCACGTCCCCGGCGGGGTCCGCGGCGACCGGGCCGCCGATCGGGTCGGTGGCCCGCCACAGGTTGCGCCAACAGTCGACCTGCCGGTGCAGGGCCGTGAGGGGGCCGGGCCCGAAGTAGGCCGGGAACCAGCGCCCGTAGAGCCGGCGCAGCGGCGACCCGTACGTGAGGAGGGCGATGCGGCGGCGCGCGTACGGCGGCAGCTGCCAGACGGCGGCCGCCGCGAGCACGCTGCCCTGGGAGTGCCCGGAGATCACCAGCCGGCCGCCCGTGCGGCCGGTCCAGGCCGTCATCCGCCAGGTCAGGTCGGGTACGGCGCGCTCGGCGTAGCAGGGCGGGGCGAACGGGTGGGCGGCCCGCGGCCAGAAGGTGCCGACGTCCCACAGCACGCCGATGGTGCGGCGGGCGGCCTGGTCCCGGTAGGCGCGGCGGCCCCAGGTCACGAAGAGCAGGAAACCGAAGCCGACCAGCCAGGAGCCGGCGTCCTGTGCGGCGCGGGCGGCGGCTTCGAGGAGCGGGTGGCCTCCGCGGGCGGCTTCGCCGGGGACCGCCCCGCTCAGCCAGGCCCCGGCCAGGGCGGCCGCCCCGAGCAGCAGGGTGACCCCGGAGACGGCGGCGAGGAACCAGGGTGCGGAGTCGGTGAGCGCGGCGGCGGCCCGGGCTCCGGCGATGCGGCGGCTGCGGTCGGCGTCCGGGGTCTCGCCCGGGTATTCGGCGGCGATCCGGGCGGCGAGGCGGCGCCGGTGGAGGGCGCCGCGCACCGCGAACACGGCGGCGAGCAGCGCCAGTACGAGGAGCAGCGGCGGCAGGACGGCGGCCTGCCAGGACAGCAGCACGGGCGGTACGGGCGGGCCGGCGCCGCCGTCGAGGCGGCCGGCGACCCACTGGGCGACCCCGCCGGACATCACGCCGCCGAGCGCGCAGCCGAGCGTGGCGACGGCGGGCCCGCCGAGGCCGCGCAGCGCGGTCGCCCCGTCGGGGGCGCGCCGGTGCAGGCGGGCGGCGACGGTGGCGAGGGCGAGGACCAGCACACCCTGGGCGAGCGTCAGCAACCCGAACGCGAAGTCGCCGGGCAACCGGCCGGAGGAGGTCCAGCCCGGGCGGGACCAGGAGGCGTGGAGCAGCACGGCGGCGAGCAGGGCGAGGGCGGCGCCTGGCAGCAGGGTGACGGCGGCCCGGTCGAGGCGGTGGTCGGCCCGGACCTCGCTGCGGCCGCGCCGGCAGACGACCCAGGCGACCGCGGCCGCCCCGGCGGCGAGCAGCACCTCCAGGGCCCAGCCGAGGGCTTCGAGGGCGGGGGTGCCGGCGCGGCGGTCGTAGCGGGCGGCGGGCGCGGCGACGGCGGCGGCGACGGTGAGCAGCCCGGCGGCGGTGTGCGCGGCCCGCAGCCGGGCCACGATCCGCCGCCCGAACCAGAATCCGGGCCGGCCGAGGGCGGGCGCGTCGCCGGGCCCCTCGACCGCGGTGGCCGAACCGGCAGCGAGGGCGGCGGACTCGGAGGCGGAGCCGGGAGCCGGGGCGGGAGCGGGCGCGGGGACGGCTGCTCCGGCCGCCTCCTGGGGCGGGGTCTGGGACTCGTAGGCGCTCCACGTCCGGTTCGACAGGAACCACAGCAGCCCGGTCAGCGCGGCCGGGACGAGAGCGCCGAGGGCGAGCCTCCGCCCGGGCTGGCCCCACCAGCCGCCGGGCTCCGCGAACCGCAGCCAGGAACGGGAGGCGGTGCAGGAGGCCGTGCCCGGGCACTGCCAGGCGAGGAGGTCGAGGGCGACCTCGCAGGCAGCCGCGATCAGCAGCAGGGTGAGGCTGAGGGCGAGGAGCCGGACGAGCAGCCCGTACGCGCGGACCGCCCGCGGCGGCGTGCCGTCGGGAGCGGCCGGCGCGGCAGGCCGGGCCCAGTGGGCGAGGTTGACCACCATGAAGGGCAGCAGGAGCAGCCACAGGGCGCGCGAGCTGTTGCCGGAGGTGAGTCGGGACCAGCAGTAGGCCTCGACGACGGGCCGGCCGGCGTACCGCTCGGGGTGCGACTCGGCATCGGCGTCGGCGGCACGGCGGAACACGGCGGCGGTCGCGTCACCGGTGACCCTGACGGTGCGGGGGTCGTCGAGCAGTTCCTCGGGGGATGCGCCGTGGACTCCGTGGACGCGGAGTTCGAGGGCCGGGGGCCGCGGCGGGGTGAGGAGTTCGAGGGCGAGGGGGTGCGGGGGATGTGGGGAGTGTGGGGGATGCGGGGGCTGGGGGACGTCCGGCACGGCGGCCTCCGCTCGCGGGGCGGGATCAGCGCAGGTCCTGCATCCAGCATCCCGCGCACCGCAGCGCACGCATAGCCCCTGTACGGGCGATGCGCGCACGGGCGCACCGCAGCCGTCCGCACGGGCGTACGGGCGTACGGGCGTACGGGCGTACGGGCGTACGGGCGTACGCAAGAAATCTGACGGTTTATCAACTACCCTTCGGCCGCACGCGCTCTTCCACGCCCGACCGCACCGCACGCCTCACCGCGCCTCACCACACCGCACCACCGCCCGGCACCCCAGGAGGTATCCCCATGGCTCGCCGACTCCGCCCGGTGGGGCTGGACTTCACCGAGACCGCCCCGGTACGCCTCGCCTTCGAGGCCCTGATCGCCGCGGCGCCGCCCGAGGCGGTCTACCGGGCGCTGGCCGAGGACGTCGAGGGCTGGCCGGGCTGGTTCGGGGCGGTGACCCTTGCCCGGCCGACGCGCGGCGGCGCCGGTCGGGAGGTCCGGCTGCGGGGCGGCGTCCGCCTCCAGGAGACGATCATGGCGGCGGACGCCGGGCAGCTGCGCTACGCCTACCGGGTCGACGAGACCAACGCCCCCGGCGTCCGGGCCCTGTTGGAGGAGTGGCGGCTCGCCCCCGCCGGACCGGGCCCGGGCACCCGGGTCCGGTGGACGTTCGCCGCGGACGGCCCGGCCGCGTTCCGGCTGCTGCTCGCCGGGGCCCGTCCGGGGCTGGGCCGCTCGTTTCGCGGTGCGGTCCGCGCCCTGGACGCCCGCCTGGCGGCGCGGCGCTGGGCGCCCTGACCGCCCGGGGGCACCCCGACCGCCCGCGGCACCCCCGACCGGCCCGGCGCCCTGCCCGCAGGGGCCTCAGGCGCCGGGCTCGCGCCAGACGCCCGTCGCCAGCATCGTCTCGATGGTCTCGGCGTACGGGGCGAGGTCCAGGCCCTGCCCGGCGACCCATTCGTCCGAGTAGTACTTGTCCAGGTAGCGGTCGCCCGGGTCGCAGAACAGGGTGACGACGCTGCCCGTGCGCCCCTCGGCCACCATCTCCGCGATGATCTTCAGGGCGCTCCACACGCCCGTGCCGGTGGAACCGCCCGCCTTGCGCCCGATGGCCTGCTCCAGGGCGCGGCAGGCGGCGATGCTCGCCGCGTCCGGCACCTTCATCATCCGGTCGACGGCGCCCGGTACGAAGCTCGGCTCCATCCGCGGCCGCCCGATGCCCTCGATGCGCGAGCCGCAATCGCTGCTCGCGTGCGGGTCGCCGGTGGTCCAGCCGTCGAAGAAGCAGGAGTTCTCCGGGTCCGGGACGCAGACGCTGGTGTCGTACTGCATGTAGCGCACGTAGCGGGCGATGGTGGCCGAGGTGCCGCCGGTGCCGGCGGTCGCCACGATCCACGCGGGCTCCGGGTACCGCTCCAGGCGCAGCTGCTGGTAGATCGACTCCGCGATGTTGTTGTTGCCCCGCCAGTCCGTGGCCCGCTCCGCGTACGTGAACTGGTCCATGTAGTGGCCGCCGGTGCGGGCCGCGAGGTCCGCCGACTCCTCGTACATCTTCATCGGGTCGTCCACGAAGTGGCATTCGCCGCCGTGGAATTCGATCAGCCGGCACTTCTCCCGGCTGGTCGTGCGCGGCATGACCGCGATGAACGGGACGCCGATCAACTTGGCGAAGTACGCCTCGGAGACGGCCGTCGAGCCGGACGAGGCCTCGATGACGGGGCGGCCGGGGCGGATCCAGCCGTTGCAGAGGGCGTACAGGAACAGCGAGCGCGCGAGGCGGTGCTTGAGGGAGCCCGTCGGGTGCGTGGACTCGTCCTTGAGGTAGAGGTCGATGCCCCATTCCTCGGGCAGCGGGAAGCGCAGCAGGTGGGTGTCGGCGGAGCGGTTCGCGTCTGCCTGCACCTTGCGGACGGCTTCTTTCAGCCAGGCGCGGTACTCCGCGTCGCTGCGGTCGACGTCAATCGTCGTAGCCGTCGTACCGGAGGTACGGGTGGTGCTCATGCGCCTTGCTCCTTCGTGCGTTCCTGGCCCCCTGCTTTCGCAATGTACCTCTCTCACCTGCACAAACAGTCACTTTGGGTATCTATGCGGATCGCTTTCGATCGCGTTCGGTTGCATCCGCGGGCACCGTGGGTGACCCTGGTGTGGCATTACCGAGGGTGCAGCACCCGTAACACTCATGTCGGGGAGTCGCAGCCGTGATCAGTCATTCACGCAGGCACTGCGTCGTCGAACTGCAGGCCTTGCCGTCCCGGATCGGCCAGATCCGGAGGATCGTTTCCGCGCAACTGCGCCACTGGCAGCTGGATCCGCTCATAGACCGGGCTGCGCTCGGGGTGACGGAGCTGCTCAGCAACGTCCACCGGCACGCGCAGCCGGACAAGAGATGCACGGTCGAGATCGAGCTGCGGCTGGGGCGGCTCACGGTCTCGGTGTACGACAGCGATCCACGCCTCCCGGTCCGCCGGACGGCGTTCGGGGACGCCCCGCCCGTCCCCGGCCCCAGCCCCAGCCCCACGCCCGGCCCCGGCCTGCTGGACTCCCTGGAGACCTGCGGGCGCGGCCTCGCCCTCGTCGAGGCGGTCAGCGAGGCCTGGGGGGCCCGGCCCCAGGAGGACAGCTCGGGCAAGGTGGTGTGGTTCTCGCTCCGCGCCGCCCCCGCGGCGCCGGCCCGCCCGCGCCCCGTGCGCAGCCGTTCCACTCCGGTACGGGAGCCCGCCCCGGCCATGTCCCTCGCCGCGGACCCCGACCCCGAGCCGGTGGGCGTGTCGGTGGCCGCCACCGCCTCGATCAGGCCCGGCTGAGGCCCCGCCACCCGACCCCCTGACCCGGCACCCGACAGCGACGACCGGAGCGAACGGCGGCGACGGGCGGCACCGGCCGGCAAAGGGGGTACAGGGGCACAGGGGCCCCGGGGCGAGGCAGCAGCCTCCGCCCCCGCCCCGCCGGGCCCCGCCTCCGCCGAGGAGCACGACCCCGACCAGGACGTGTCCGGCCGATCAAACGGCCGTCGTGGTCTGTGGCGGGATCACGTCGTGCGGGCGCCTCAGCACGCGGCCGGCGCCCGCACCGTTCCGCCTCCGGCTCTGGTGGTGGTGTCCAAAGGGGTCGCGACGCCGATCACTGCGTGACCTGCAGGACTGCTTTTCCGGAGACACGGCGCCCGCGGAGGGCCACGGCGGCCTCGGCAAAGCGGTCCCAGGATCCCTGCCAGCCGATCTCGACCGTGAGGGCCCCCTCAGCGGTCAGCTCGGTGAGGACGGTCAGGTCCGGGCCGGCATCGCCTTCGATGACGAAGGACGTCAGCGACCTGGTCGAGCCCACGGGCGCGAGCACGTGGGCACCGGCCCGCGCCGCCAACTGGACGGCGAACCGGCCGACCCCGCCGGAGGCGCCGGTGACAACACCCTCTTGTCCGGCCCGAGCCCGGCGGCCCGCAGCGAGCGCAGTGCGGCCACTCCGGCGACCGGCAGGGCGACCGCCTTCGCCGGCTCCAAGCCCCCCGGCACCTCGGCGAGCGCACCCACATCGATCGCGACACGCTCGGCGAACGCCCCCGAGGTCAGGGCCACCACCCGGGTGCCCACCGCCGGGCCGGTTCCGTCGGCGGCAGCCTGAACCACCACCCCGGCGGCGTCCGAACCGAGCACCGCACCCGCGGGCACCCGACCGGAGCGAGCGTCGTTGAGGTCGCCGTGGTTCAAGGAGACGTGGGAGACGTCCACGAGGACCTGGCCCGGTCCGGGCACGGGGTCGGGGACCTCGACGAGGCGGACGGCGGCGGGTGCGGACGGATCGACGACGAGAGAGGTCGAGTACCGCCTCACGCCCATGGCCCGAGAACTCCACGCCTCGCTGACCGGACCGGTGGGCTGGGCTGAGCGCCACCGGTCCGCCATCGCCGAGGCCCGCGCCGCCTACGACACCGCGGCGGAGCAGCGACCGGACACCGACTGAACCGGCCTGAGCGGCTCCCGAGCTCTGGCGATTCCACGACGGCCGGAGAGGAGCAAGTGTCCGGCCCCGGTGCCGGGAGCCCCGCACACGATCGCCCGGACAGCTCCTAAGCGGCGGCCCCCAACGCCCCCAGCGGGTCGTCCAGCACCGGCTGCCAGGCCAGCTCCGCCGCCCCCACCAGGCTGTTGTGGTCCAGCGTGCACGGCAGGATCGGCACTCCCCCGCTGCGCCCCCACAGGCTCCGGTCGGCGACCACGGCCCGCAGCCGCTCCGGGTCGGCGTGGAGCAGCTCGCGGTGCAGCCCGCCCAGGATGATCCGGTCCGGGTTCAGGATGTTCACCAGGCCCGCGAGGCCCAGGCCGAGCCGGTCGATGAGCTCCTCCGCGGCCGCCCGCACCGCGGGCTGCGCGTACTCCTCGCGCAGCAGGTCGCGGGCCTGCTGCAGCAGGGACACCTCCGGCCCCGGCGTGCGGCCGGCCGCCGTCAGGAACGCCAGCGGGTCCGCCTCCACGTCCAGGCAGCCGCGGCCGCCGCAGTGGCAGGCACGCCCCTCCGGGTTGACGGTGAGGTGGCCGACTTCCAGCGCCAGGCCCGAACTCCCGCTGTGCAGACGGCCGTCCAGGACGAGCGCCCCGCCCACGCCGCGGTGCCCGGTCGCCACGCACAGCAGGTGCTGGGCGCTGCGGCCCGCGCCGTGCCGGTGCTCGGCGAGCGCGGCGAGGTTGACGTCGTTGCCGGCCAGGGCCGGGCCGTCGATGCCGGCCGCCTTCACGCACTGCTCGAAGATGGCCCGTACCGGGGAACCGGCCGGCCAGGCCAGGTGCAGCGGGTTGAGCGCCGTACCATCCGGCTCGGCGACGGCGGACGGGACCGCGAGTCCGGCGCCGATGCAGCGTCGCCCGGTCCCGGCGAGCAGTGCGGCGCCGGCCTCCACGACCGCGCCCAGCACCTGCGCGGGGTCCTCCGAGACCGTGATCTTGCCGGGTGCGGTGGCCACGATCCGGCCGCCGAGCCCGACGAGGGCGGCGCGGAAGCCGTCCGGGTGCACCTGTGCGGCCAGGGCCACGGGGCCGTTCTCGTCGATGGCGAGCCGGTGCGAGGGGCGGCCCTGGGCGCCGCCCGCCCGGCCGGGGCTGGAGTCGACGCGGATCAGCCCGAGCGCCTCCAGCTCGGCGGCGACGGCCCCGGCGGTGGCGCGGGTGACGCCGAGCTCGGCCGTCAGGACCGCGCGGGTCGGGGCCCGGCCCGTGTGGACGAGCTCCAGCGCCGGGCCGAGGGCTCCGCGGCCCCGCTCCAGCTTGGTCTTCGCCGATGCCGCGGATGCCGTGGACGCCGTCGTCGCATCTCCCACCCGCCGCGGGGCCCCGTTGCCGTTCATGACAGCGATCCTCGCATGATCCGCCGGCTGCGCGGCGCCCGCGGTCGATCACCGCTCGGTCTCGGCCACGGGCCGACCGGCGCCCCGTGCGCCACCCGTCAGTCGGGGGGCGGCTCCAGCCCGCCGACCCGCAGCGTGATGTTCAACCGGCCGGTCAGTCCCAGCCACGGCGGGGAGGTCCCGGGCAGCACCTTCGGCACCCCGTGGTAGGCCTGCCTGGCCGGGCCGCCGAAGACGAACAGGTCCCCGCTGCACAGCCGGACGTCCTGGTAGGGCCGGCCCCGCGACTCCGTGGTGCCGAAACGGAAGACGCAGGTGTCGCCGAGGCTGAGGGAGACGACGGGCGCCGGGGACTTCTCCTCGGCGTCGCGGTGCATGCCCATGCGCGCGTCCCCGCCGTAGAAGTTGATCAACGCGATGTCGTAGGCGGCGCCCGGCGGTAGCCCGCCGTAGCCGGCGCCGTACGCGGCGGCCACCGCCTCCCGCCCCAGCTCGGCCAGCCAGACGGGCATCGGCTTGACCGGGGCGCCGTCGCCGTCGACGGCGGTGCGGGCGTACCCGTACGGATACCAGTGCAGGCCGAGGCACACCTGGCGGGCGGTCATCGTCCCGCCACCCGGCGTGCGGACCGTGCGCAGCCCGGCGGGCGGGCGCGCCCACACCCGGCAGGCGGCGAATAGCTCGCGCTGGCGCTCCGGAGCGAGCCAGTCGGGCACGTGCACCGCGCCGGGGGCGATCTCGGCCCGCTCGCGCGGGAAGAGTTCCCCGTTCATGGCCCCATTGTCCCGGCTCTGCTGGGACACTGCCCGCATGAAGATCATCGAATACGTCGAGGCCCTGGAGCGGGAAGGCGAGTTGCTCGCCGAGACGGCCGAGCGGGCCGGCCTGGACACCGTCGTCCCCACCTGCCCCACCTGGCGCGTCACCGATCTGCTGCGGCACACGGGCGCGGTGCACCGGTGGGCGGCCTCGTTCGTCCAGGACGCGGTCGTGGAGCCGACCCCGATCCCGGACGGGCCCGAGCTGGTCGGCGCCGAGCTGCTGGCCTGGTTCCGGGAGGGGCACACGGAGCTGGTCCGGACGCTGACCGCGGCGCCGGCCGACGTGCAGTGCTGGACGTTCCTGCCGACGGCCCCGCCGTCGCCGCTCGCGTTCTGGGCGCGGCGGCAGGCGCACGAGACGACCGTGCACCGCATGGACGCGGAGGCGGCGCTCGGCACGGCCTTCGCCCCGCTCTCGCCGGAGTTCGCGGAGGACGGGGTGCACGAGCTGCTGACCGGCTTCCACGCGCGGCCGCGCAGCCGGGTGCGGACCGACCGGCCGCGGGTCATGCGGGTCCGGGCCGCCGACACGGGCGCGGTGTGGAGCGTGCACCTGTCGCAGGAACCGCCCCGTGCGGTCCTCGGCGACGTGGGCCCGGCGGACTGCGAGGTCGCGGGAGAAGCGGCCTGGCTGTACGCGGCCCTGTGGAACCGCCTCCCGCTGACCGGCCCCGGTGTGACGGGCGACGACTCGCTGGCCCGCCTCTGGATCGAGACGGCGGGCATCTGACCCGCCGCCCACGGGCCGGCCGCGGGCGCGGCGACGCAAAGACGCCCTTGTGACGGTGCGCACCCCACACGACACTGCACGTATGGATCAGCACAGCGGGCGGCGCACGCAGGCGGACCGCGACGCGGTCACCATCGAGATCGGCTACGCCTTCGTCAGCGCGTGCTTCGCCGCCGCCCTGGTGTTCGGCGCGGTGTACGGGCCCGCCCTGGCCTTCGACCTCTCCCCCGCCGTCGAGGGCGTCCTGACGGTGGCGGGCGGGCTGCTGGCCGCGGTGGTGTTCGTACTCCGCGTCACCCACCTGCTGTGGCGGTTCGCCCGCCGCCCGGAGAACGACGGCCGCTGACCCGCCCACGGGCCGCCGCGCTCACGCAGCGGGCAACCCGATCCCCTGGGCGAGCTGGTCGACCGCATGCCCGTAGAAGGCGTCGCGGTCCTCGACGACCCGGTTGAACTGGCCGAACACCTCGAAGGACACCAGCCCGGCCACCTGTGCCCACGCGGCGACCAGGGCGGCGGTGACCTCCGGCGGCAGACCCTGCGCGAAGTCCGCGGTCATCCGCACGGCCTCCGGCCGAAGCTCGTCGGGCAGCGGCGGAAGAGAGAGCCCGCGGCCCTCGTACGCGGCGCGCGCAATGCCGATGAAGACGTTGCCGACCCGGGCGGCCGGGCCGACGGTGTCCATGGGAGCGCTGTACCCGGGTACCGGCGAGCCGTAGATGAGGGCGTACTCGTGCGGGTGCCGGAGCGCCCACCCGCGGAACGCCCGGCAGGCGGCGAGCCACCGCGCGCGGGGCGGCTCGCCGGCGTCGTCAGCACCTTCGACCGCCGCGCCCACGCTGTCGTACGCGTCGACGATGAGCGCGGTGAGCAGGTCGTCGCGGCTCGGGAAGTAGCGGTAGAGGGCCGAGGAGACCATGCCCAGCTCGCGGGCGACGGCCCGCAGGGACAGCTTGGCGGCGCCCTCGGCCGCGAGCATGCGGCGCGCCTCGTCCTTGATGGCCGCGGTGACCTCGATACGGGCCCGCTCCCGGGCCCCGCGCACGGTAGTCATGGCGGCCAGTCTGCCACAGGGCGAGATCACCGCACCAAATCGAGAGCACTGCTCTTGCTTCAGCGCACCGATCCATGCACACTGCTCCCAAACGAGAGCGCCGCTCTCTCACGAGCTCTCCCGGAGGCCGCCATGCCCGCCCCGAACACCCCGTACTACGTCCAGGCGGGCCCCGTCGCCGCCCGCTTCAACTCCCTGATGGGCAAGCTCGCCCGCGTCGGCATCAGCCTGGCGGGCACCGTCGAGCTCTCGGTCCGCGGCCGCACCTCCGGCCGGATGCAGCGCATCCCGGTCAACCCGCACGCGTACGAGGGCGAGCAGTACCTGGTGTCGGCGCGCGGCCACTCCCAGTGGGTCCGCAACATGCGGGTGGCGGGCGGCGGTGAGCTGCGCGTGGGCCGCAAGGTCCGCACGTTCACGGCCACGGAACTCACCGACCCGGCGGAAAAGGCCCGCATCCTGCGCGCCTACCTGAAGCGGTGGGGCTGGGAGGTCAACGCGTTCTTCGACGGCGTCACCGCGGACTCCCCCGAGGCCACCCTCCGAACGGCCTCGGCCGACCACCCCGTCTTCCGCCTCACCCTGTCCCCCTGACCCGCCGGCACCGACGGGCGAAGCCCGCTCCCGCCACCCGGCGCCGTCATGCCCCATGAGCTCGACCGCACCGCCCTGACCGTACGGCGACGGTCAGGTGGAACGACGAGTGCCGTCTGCAGCCGGCAACGGCCCGGCCCGCAGTGGGCCGCCCAGCCGAACCCGACCGGGCGGTACCACAGAGGCCGCCCGAAGCCGCGCCGGGCTGGCGGCCAGCGCCAACCAGCGGGGTCAGCGGGGTCAGCGGGGTCAGCGGGGTCAGCGGGACGGTCGTGTCGGGCGGGAGGTGCGGTTGTCGAGGGCGTGGAGGGCCCTGCGGGCCAGCGGGTACGTGCGGACCAGGCCGGGCAGCGTCGTCGCGCCCCGCGTGATCCGGGCGAACGCGCGCCACGCCGGGCGGAAGCCCGTGATCGCCGCGTGCAGCAGCCCCGGCTTCGCCTCGAAGGCGGTCAGCATCCGCTTGCCGACGGCCATCTCCACGCCCAGCCCGGCCTTGATGGCGAAGGCGTAGTTCAGGGCCTGCCGCCGCGCGTCCACCGCGTCCTGCGCCTCGGCGATCTTCACCGCCCATTCCCCGGCGAGCCGGCCGGACCGCAGCGCGTACGAGATGCCCTCGCGGGTCCACGGCTCGAGGAGCCCGGCCGCGTCGCCCGCCACCAGCACCCGGCCCCGCGACAGCGGCGAGTCCGGCGTGCGGCAGCGCGTCAGGTGCCCGGAGGACACGGACGGCTCGAAGCCGGCGAGTCCCAGGCGGGCGATGAAGTCCTCCAGGTACCGCTTGGTGGCGGCGCCTTCGCCCTTCGCCGAGATGACCCCGACCGTGAGGGTGTCGCCCTTGGGGAAGACCCAGCCGTAACTGCCGGGCAGCGGCCCCCAGTCGATCAGGACGCGCCCCTTCCAGTCCTCGGCCACCGTCGGCGGGACGGGGATCTCCGCCTCCAGACCGAGGTCGACCTGGTCCATCTCGACCCCGACGTGCGCGCCGATCCGGCTGGCGCTGCCGTCGGCGCCGACGACCGCCCGGGCCAGGACCGTCTCGCCGTCCGCGAGCACCACGGCGACCGTGCGCCGGTCCGGCACCGCCGCCCCGTGCTGCTCGACGCGGGCGACGGCGGTGCCCGTACGCACCGTCGCGCCCGCCTTCTCCGCCTCCGCCACCAGCCCGGCGTCGAACTCCGGCCGGTTGATCAGCCCGAACAGCATGTGCTTGGACCGGCGGGTGCGGGTCAGCCTGCCGTTCAGGGAGAAGGTGACCGCGTGGATCCGGTCCTGCAGCGGCAGCTGGAAGCCGGGCGGAAGCGCGTCGCGCGACGGCCCGATGATGCCGCCGCCGCACGTCTTGTACCGGGGCAGCTCCGCCTTCTCCAGCAGCAGGACCCGCCGCCCCGCGCTCGCCGCCGCACGGGCCGCCGAAGCGCCGGCCGGGCCGGCGCCGACCACGACCACGTCCCACACCTCGCCGGTCCCCCCGGCCACCATGTCCCCCGCCCCCTCAGCGGCCTGCCCTGCTGCGTCGCGTACGTCGTCGTCGCTGCTCACGATGTGCTGCTGCTCCTGATCATGGTTGCTCCGATGCCGGGGAAATCCTACGGTGCGTGTCCGGCCCGCCCTGCTGTGCGAGGATCGGACTGACCTGCGCCGCGCCCGGCCGCCGTACCCGGGGGACCGGATCCGGCACACGCCCACCAGGCGGATGCCGGTAGGCGTACACGTGACACAACGTCGCACCCAGGAGGAGCGTGCCCATGTCCCAGAATCCGATCGCCGAGACCATTGCCTCGCTGATGCCCCGCGCCAAGCAGGAGCTGACGGAGCTGGTGGCCTTCCAGTCGGTGGCGGACTGGGCCCAGTTCCCCCGGAGCGAGAGCGAGGGCGCGGCGAACTGGGTGGCCGACGCCCTGCGCGCCGAGGGCTTCCAGGACGTGGCCCTCCTCGACACCCCCGACGGCACGCAGTCGGTGTACGGCTTCCTGCCCGGCCCCGAGGGTGCGCCCACGGTCCTCCTCTACGCGCACTACGACGTGCAGCCCCCGCTGGACGAGGACGCCTGGATCTCCCCGGCCTTCGAGCTGACCGAGCGGGACGGGCGCTGGTACGGCCGCGGCACCGCGGACTGCAAGGGCGGCTTCATCATGCACCTGCTGGCGCTGCGCGCGCTGAAGGCCAACGGCGGCGTCCCCGTCAGCGTGAAGGTGATCGCCGAGGGCTCGGAGGAGCAGGGCACCGGCGGCCTCCAGCAGTACGCGGAGGCGAACCCGGAGCTGCTGGTCGCCGACACCATCGTCATCGGCGACGCGGGCAACTTCCGCCTGGGCCTTCCGACGGTGACGGCGACCCTGCGCGGCATGTGCCTCGTCAAGGTGAAGATCGACACGCTGGGCGGCAACCTGCACTCGGGCATTTTCGGCGGCGTGGCCCCGGACGCCCTGGCCGCCCTGATCCGCCTGCTGGACTCGCTGCGCGCCGCGGACGGTTCCACGACCGTGGACGGCCTCGCGTCGGACGCGGTGTGGGAGGGCCTGCAGTACCCGGAGGCGGACTTCCGGGCCGACGCGAAGGTCCTCGACGGGGTGGAGCTGATCGGCGAGGGCACCGTCGCGGACCGCCTGTGGGCCCGCCCGGCCGTCACGGTACTCGGCATCGACTGCCCGCCGGTGGTGGGTGCCACCCCGTCGGTGCACGCGAGCGCGGCCGCCGTGATCAGCCTGCGCGTGCCGCCGGGCGTGGACACCGCCGAGGCCATCAAGCTCCTGGAGGCGCACCTGAGGGCGCACACCCCGTGGAACGCCCGCCTGGAGATCGAGGTGGTGGGCCAGGGCCAGCCCTTCCAGGCGGACACGACCAGCCCGGCCTACGCCTCCATGGCCGCCGCGATGGAGATCGCCTACCCGGGTCAGGAAATGCAGGTCAGCGGCATGGGCGGCTCGATCCCCCTGTGCAACACGCTGACGACGCTCTACCCCCAGGCGGAGATGCTGCTGATCGGCCTGAGCGAGCCGGAGGCCCAGATCCACGCGGTCAACGAGAGCGTCTCCCCCGAGGAGCTGGAGCGCCTCTCCGTCGCCGAGGCCCACTTCCTGGTCAACTACGCCGCCTCCAAGCGCGCCTGACCCACCCGGGCGGTCCGGCTTCCGGGCCGGGCCGCCCTGCGCCACGAGCGAACTCCGCTCCGGGTGAAAGCCGTTCCACCCCACCCACGACGGTCGTACGTTCGAAGCATGGATCTTGTCGAGATACTGCCCGAACGACTCCACATGCTCCGCTTCCCGATCGGCCAGGCCTACCTCTGGCGGGACGGCGACCGTTCCCTCACCCTCATCGACGCAGGCCACAGCGGATCAGCGCCGGCGATCGAGCAGGCGATCCGCTCCCTCGGCCACGACCCGAACCAACTGGACCGGATCGTCCTGACACACTGCCACCGCGACCACATCGGCGCGGCGGACGAACTCGCCGGCCGCTGGGGCGCACGCGTGCTGGCCCACCACCTGGAGGCACCGGTCATCCGGGGCGAACAGCCCGTACCGGACCCGGTGCTCCTCGACTGGGAGATCCCGCTGTACGAGCACGGTCTGACGGTCCCCGAAGCACCACCGACGCGGGTCGACATCGAGGTACAGGACGGCGACGTCCTCCCGTTCGGTGACGGAGCAGTGGTCGTCCACTCCCCGGGCCACACCCCGGGCAGCATCGGCATCCACCTCCCCCGCCACGGCGTACTGTTCACGGGCGACTGCGTCGCCGGCGTGGGCCAGGTCATGCTCGGCGTTTTCAACGTGGACCGCGAACAGGCCCGGGCAACCTTCCGCCGCCTCGCAGCACTGTCCCCCTCGATCGCCTGCTTCGGCCACGGAGACCCCCTGACCGAGGACACGGCGTCCGTCCTCCGCACCGCCGCGACCTCCTCACCCGCCCTGCCCTGACCGCGCGCCGCCCCGGACGGCAGTCGGCCGCCGATGCACGAGAAGCACGTAGCGATCCGATGCGCCGCCGAGGGAACCCCGCCGGGGCCTGGATGGCCCCGGCTGCTCAACGCCCCTGCCGGCCGCAGCCCGCCCGCCGCGTCTCGGACGGGAGCCGCACCCGAACGCCACCCTCCGGCCCGTTCCTCCGGGGCTTCCCGGCAGCTCTTTGGCATTCCGGGGCGGGCCGGTCGGTCAAGGGGGCCGAAGGCCATCGCGAAGCGACGCGACGCAGGAGCGCCCTTGAGGGACCGGCCCGCCCCGGAAGGACAATGGGCGGCCGGGAAACCCCCCGCGGCTCCGGCACCCCGGACCAGCGGGACACCGCCTACCCCACGGCCCGCCCCGCCTCCAAGTACAGGGCCCGGCCCCGCTCCCGGGCCCGCAGCGCCGCCCGCAGCCGCTCGTACCGCACCGGCGGGAGCAGGTCCGCGGCCTCCGCCTCGGTCACGAACCGCCAGGCCCGCAACTCAGGCCCCGGGAGCCTCAGTCGGGCCACGGCCTCCGCATCCAGCCGGCCCCCGTCGAAGAGCAGCCGCAGGCCCCCGTACGCAGGTCGCACAGGCGGTTCCCAGTCGATGACCAGCAACTCGGGTACACCACCCAGCTCAAGGCCGACTTCCTCGGCGACCTCGCGCACCCCCGCCCGCGCCGGCGCCTCTCCCGCCTCGACGACGCCGCCCGGGAACTCCCAACCCGCCTTGTACGTCGGGTCGACCAGCAACACCCGGTCGTCCGCGTCGAACAGCAGCACCCCGGCGGCCACCGTCTCCCGCGTCGGCTCCGGAGTCTGCACGATGTCGCAGATCCCGGCCGCGTCCGTCCGTACGGCCTCGGCGATCCGCTCCGCCGTCTCCCGTGCGGTCAGCCCGCCGTTGTCGATGACGTGCGCATCGGTCGTGAGCCAGCCCAGCGCCTGCCGATAGACCGGTATGTGGTCGTAACACCATTCCTTCACCCGCAGATCGGCTTCAGGCGTTCCCACCTCCCGCCGGTTCGCGATCCGCCCCCGCAGGATCGTTTCCGCAGGCGCCAGCAGCACATGCCGCACCGGGATCCGCCGCGCCGCCAGCCCGCCGAAGATCTCGTCCCGGTACTCCTGGCGCAGCAGCGTCATCGGTACGACGAGCACCCCGCCCATCTCGGCGAGCATCGCGGCGGCCGTGTCCACCACCAGGCGCCGCCAACTCGGCAGGTCCTGGTAGTCACTCACCTCCGCGAGCCGTTTGCGCGGCAGCAGCCTGCGCAACGCGTCGCCGACGAGCTCCGGGTCGTACAGGGTGCTGTCCGCCAGGATGCCGGTCAGTTCACGGGCCGTGCTGGTCTTCCCGGCGCCGAATGTGCCGTTGATCCAGACAATCACGTCTATCCCTCTCCCCACGGCTCGTCCGAAGCCCTCTGTGGCTTGCCCCGACCACCCTGCCACGGAAACCCGCGCACCGACGCAGTGCATATCCTCGGCTGGCACACCCCCACCGACACCCACCCCACCGGCACCCACCCGACCGCACCCACCACCAACCGGCACCCACCCAAGCGGCACCCACCCGACCGCACCCACCACCAACCGGCACCCACCCAACCCACACCCACCCGACCGCACCCACCACCAACCGGCACCCACCCAAGCGGCACCCACCCGACCGCACCCACCACCAACCGGCACCCACCCAACCCACAC
>NZ_JBVHVT010000002.1:0-26845 GCF_055564695.1 Streptomyces sp. NPDC029014 | reverse complement strand
TACCCACCCGACCGCACCCACCACCAACCGGCACCCACCACCCCGGAGGACCCACCCCGTGCCCCCACCCCACCGCCACCCGTCCGACTCCCGCTACGGCCACCGGCCGACCATGAAGGACGTGGCGGCGCGCGCCGGGGTGGGCCTGAAGACGGTGTCCCGGGTCGTCAACGGGGAGTCGGGAGTCACCCCGGAGACGGTCAGCCGGGTCCAGGAGGCCATCGAGGCTCTCGGATTCCGCCGCAACGACAGCGCGCGCGTGCTCCGCAAGGGCCGTACGGCCACCGTCGGGCTGGTCCTGGAAGACCTCGCCGACCCGTTCTACGGGCCGCTGAACCGGGCCGTGGAGGAAGTGGCCCGATCGCACGGCGCGCTGCTCATCAACGGTTCCAGCGCCGAGGACCCGGACCGCGAACGGGAGTTGGCGCTCGCGCTGTGCGCACGCCGCGTGGACGGTCTGATCGTGATCCCGGCCGGCGACGACCACCGCTACCTGGAGCCGGAGATCCGGGCCGGTGTGGCCACGGTGTTCGTGGACCGGCCGCCGGGCCGCATCGAGGCGGACGTCGTGCTCTCGGGCAGCTGCGCCGGCGCCCGAGAGGGCGTGGCGCACCTGATCGCGGCAGGCCACCGCCGGATCGGGTTCATCGGCGACCGGCCGCACATCCACACGGCGGCGGAGCGCCTGCGCGGCTACCGGGCGGCGATGGCGCACGCCGGCCTGCCGGTCGCGCCGTCCTGGGTCTCGCTGGGCCCGACGACCCCGGAGAGCGTCGCGGCGGCGGCCCGGGGGATGCTGACGGGCCCGGAGCCGGCCACTGCGCTCTTCGCGGGCAACAACCGCGTGACGGTGACGGCGGTCCGGGTCCTGGCCGAACATCCGGACCCGCACCCGGTGGCACTGGTCGGCTTCGACGACTTCGAGCTGGCCGACCTGCTGCGCCCCGGAGTGACGGTGGTCGCGCAGGACGCGGCGGCCCTGGGCCGGGTGGCCACGGACCGCCTGTTCCAACGCCTGGCGGGCACTGAGCTCCCCCCGACCCGCATAGAGCTGCCGACCCGCCTGATCCCGCGCGGCTCGGGCGAACTCCCGCCGCCCGTCTGACGGTCACCGGATCAGGCCGTGCAGTACGGGCACGGCCGCCCCGGCCGCCCCGAGCCCGGCGAGCACGGCGAGGGCGGCGGGCACGCCGCCGAGATGGCTGAGCCCGCCGACGACGAGCCCGATGATCAGGGCGGCCAGGAACACGACGGCCGCGTGCAGCGTCAGAAGGGGCCGGTCGCTGTCGCCGGCCTGGTTCGGTGAAGTGGTCATGGCTCGATTCCACCCCCGCCCGGGCCGCCGCCGGGCAGCGACGGAACGAAGTGTTCCGATCCGGATCGCAGCCGAACTCCCCCAAACGAACAGGGTGTTCCGCAGAACACCAGGGGTGTTCCGGGGTGTTCCGTAAAGTTCGGGACCGTTCCGCGAACCATGCCCTAGCCTGGTCCGCCACGGGCCGAGGGGGGACACGGGGGCGGTGCAGCAACACGACGCGTTCGAGGCGGGACTCACCGCCCTCGCAGGCGACCTGACACGGTTACGGATCCAGCGGGGCAGGCCCTCGTACCGGGACCTGGTGTCCCGCGCCGACGCCTCCGGCACCGGGATCAGGCTGTCCGTCGCCACCCAGAGCGACGCCTTCAACGGGAGGCGGCTCGTCCGGGCCGACACCTTCATGGGGTTGGTGCGGATGCTGTACGCGTACGACGAGTACGGCCGCGAAACCGCCGTCCCCCCGCACACCGCGCCCGAACTGGCGGCCTGGCGACTCCGCTGGCAGGAACTGGCGGCACTCCAGCCGCGCTCGGCCCCGGCGGGTTTCCCCCGGCCCGCCGAGCCGCCCGAACAACACGACGAGCACGAGCCCGTCCCGCACGAGCCCAACAGCCGAACGCCGCACCCGCACCCGCACCCGCACCCGCACCCGGCACCGACCCCAGACGAGGCGTCCCCGACCCCGAGCCCAACGGGACACCCGGACGCGGCCCCAAGCCCAGAACCCATCCCCGTCCCCATCCCCACCCCCAGCGCGGAACCCATCCCCGTCCCCATCCCCACCCCCAGCGCGGAACCCATCCCCGCCCCCAGCCCGCACCACAACCCCGAACCCGACCCGGACCCCGCCCCCCGACACAACGCGACCCCGCCCCCGACCCCGCGTCCGGGCGGCCCCACCCCCTACGCCCTCCGCCACCGGTTCGGCAGGGACTCGGCGCCCGCCTCGGCGGTGGTGTTCTCCCCCGACGGGCGGCTCCTGGCTTCGGGAGGACCCGACACGGTGGGACTGTGGGACACCGCCACCGGCCAGGCCACGACCGCCCCGCTCGCCGCGCGGCCCCCGCTCGCCTTCACCCCGGACGGCCTGTTGATCGCCGGCAACCGGAACCCGCAGACCCTCCACTGGTTCGATCCCGCCACGGGCAGGATGTGCCGGCCGCCCCTGAGCTCCTACATCACTGGCGTCACGGGAATCAGCTGCGCCCCCACCGGGAGCACGGCCGCCATGGTGGAACGCAACGGAACGGTCCACCTGTGCAGCCCCGACGCCGGACGCCGCCCGGTCACCCTCGCCCACGGATGGGCGGAAGACCCCATCCGCTCCGTGGCGTTCGTCCATGACGGCCGTGTCCTGGCCGCCACCCTGCACGGACGCGTCAAGGACCTGGTCGCCCGGGAGGACCTGCCCGCCGCGGCGCTCTCCCCCGGGTCCGGCGCGCCCGAGGCGTTCTCCTTCTCCCCCGACGGGCGGCTCCTCGCCCTCGGCTACCGCGACGGCCGGGCCACCTTGTGGGACACGGCGGGCGGCCGCGACGGGGCGTCCCTCGCCGGGCATGCCGACGCCGTCTTCGCGCTGTCCTTCTCGCCCGACGGCCGGCTGCTCGCCACCGGCTCCCGGGATGCGACCGCACGGCTGTGGGACACGGCCACGGGCCGGCCCGTCGGACCCCCGCTCGCCGGCGCCACCACCGGTATCGAGGACATCGCCTTCTCCCCGGACGGCCGCCTCCTCGCCACCGCGTCCGACGACGGGGTCCTGCTGTACGAACGCACCGCCACGCCCGACACCGCACCCCCGGCGGCCGGGGCCCCGCCGGCCACACCCCTGGCGGCCGGGGCGCTGGCCGCGGCGCTGCGCGAGCGGCGCGCGGTCCGGCTGCCGCCCGTACAGGTGAGCGGCCGCGGCCTCGTGCGCGTCGCGTTCTCGTCGGACGGCCGTGTCCTCGCCACCACGTCGGGGGACGGCGCGCTGCGCCTGTGGGACCCGGTCACCCGGGCGCCCCGCGGCGGCCCGTCGGCGGCCGAACCGCCGTCCTCGCCCCGCTGCCTGGCGTTCTCGCCGAACGGCGCCCTCCTGGCCACCGAATCCCCCGACGGGGCCGTCTGCCTGCGCGATCCCGGGACCGGTGCGGTCCGCCAGCAGTGGCCGGCCGACCCCGCGGGGGCATCGCGTCAGCTGGTGTTCTCCCCGGACGGCCGCCTGCTGGCTGCGGTGGCCGGGGACGGCTCCGTGTACCTGCGCCGCGTATCCGACGGGCTGCCCGTCGGCGAGCCGCAGCCGGTGCCGTTCGACCCGGCCGACGCGGTCACCGCGATCGCGTTCTCCCCGGACGGGCGGACGCTGGCCGCGGTCGGCGCCGAGGTCGGGACCCGCCTCTGGCGTACGGGCACCCGCCGCCTCCTGGGCGGGCCGTACACGGGGCACCGCGCCGTGGCGTTCGCCCCGGACGGGCGGGTCCTCGCCACGGCCTCCGGGGACACCACCGTGCGGCTGTGGGACCTCGCCGGTGGCTCCCGGCACGCCAGGCTCCTGACCAGCCAGGTCTCCCAGCCCGGCGACCTGGCGTTCGCGCCGCACGGCGGACTCCTCGCCACCGCCGGGCACGACGGCGTCGTCCTGCTGTGGGACCCGGCGACCGGGCAGCGCGTGGACTCCGCGCTGACGGGTCATGACGGACCCGTCACCTGCCTGGCGTTCTCCCCGGACGGCAGCCTGCTCGCCAGCGCCGGCGCGGACGGCGTCCTGCACCTGTGGGCCATCGGCCCGCTCTGAAGGAGCCCGGGACGTCCCGGCCGGGATCCCCCACCGGCCGGACCCACGCCGGAAGCCCGCCACACCCCTCAGCCGGAAGCCCGTAGCCCCCAGCCACCAGGCCGCAGCCCCCAGGCCCCAGCAGACCGCAGCCCTCAGCCCTCAGCCCTCAGCCCGGAGCCCGGAGCCCGGAGCCGTCGGCCCTCAGCCCGTAGCAGTCAGCGTCGCCGAGCGGCGCGGGATCGCGAAGGCGTCCAGCTCGGCCCGCGTCAGCCCGGTCAGGGCGGTGACCTCGTCGGTGCCGACCGCCCCGCAGTCGAGGCCGCGGACCAGGTAGCCGGCCAGCGCCTTCGCGGTGGCGGGCTCGTCCATCACATCGCCCTCGATCTTCGCGACGTACGCCTTGAGCCGCGCGGCCGCCGCTTCGAGGCCCTCGCGGTAGAAGGCGAAGACGGCGGCGTAGCGGGTCGGGAGGTGGCCCGGGTGCATGTCCCAGCCCTGGTAGTAGGCGCGGGCCAGGGCACGGCGGGTGAGGCCGTAGTGCAGCCGCCAGGCCTCGTGGACCTGTTCGGTGGTGCCGACCGGCTTGACGTTGGTCGAGCCGTCGGAGACGCGTACCCCGGTGCCCGCGGCGGCGACCTGCATGATCGCCTTGGCGTGGTCGGCGGCCGGGTGGTCGCTGGACTGGTAGGCGGCGGAGACGCCGACGCAGGCGCTGTAGTCGAAGGTGCCGTAGTGCAGGCCCGTGGCCCGGCCCCGGGCGGCCTCGATCATGCGGGCCACGGTGGCGGTGCCGTCGGCGGCGAGGATGGCCTGGCTGGTCTCGATCTGGATCTCGAAGCCGATCCGGCCCGGGCGCAGGCCGCGGGCGGTCTCGAAGGCGTCGAGCAGCTTGACGAAGGCGCTGACCTGCTCGGCGTACGTGACCTTCGGGAGGGTGAGGACGAGGCCCTCGGGGAGCCCGCCGTGCTCCAGCAGCCCGGAGAGGAAGACATCGGTGGTGCGGATGCCGCGGTCGCGGACGTTGGACTCCATGCACTTCATGCGGATGCCCATGTACGGGGCGTTGGTGCCGTTGGCGAAGGCCTCGGAGACGAGCCGGGCGGCGCGGGCGGCGGCCTGGTCCTCCTCCTCGTCGGAGCGGACTCCGAAGCCGTCCTCGAAGTCGACGCGCAGGTCCTCGACGGGCTCGCGCTGCAGCTTGGCGCGGACGCGCTCGTAGACGGGGCCGGCGAGGTCGGCGCCGATGCCGAGGACTTCGGCGAAGGTCGCGGCGTCGGGGGCGTGCTCGTCGAGGGCGGCGAGGGCCTGGTCGCCCCAGGAGCGGATGGTGTCGGCGGTGAAGACGTCGCCGGGTACGTAGACGGTGTGGACGGGCTGGCGGGTGCCGGGGTCGCCCGGGTAGTGGCGGGCGAGCTCCGCGTCCACCGGGGCGAGGGAGGCGCTGATGCCCTCGCTGACCGCTCCTGCGAGGCTCGTCGCCACCTTCTCCTGCTGACCCATTCCCACACTCTCCTCTTTCCGCTTCACGGAATTGCAGATCCGCATAGCAGAATTTAGTCACGGGGTTCCGCTCCGTCAATGGTCCCGCCACCCGACCGCGGGAACGACTCGGCACCGCGCCCGGCGACCACCCCCCGCCGCGCCGCGCCCGGAAACGACTCGGGGCCGTGCGGTGAGAACACCACACGGCCCCGTGACGGAGAGGAGCGCTGATCAGCCCTTGCGCGCCTGGATCTCCTGGGTCAGCTGCGGGACGACCTCGAAGAGGTCGCCCACGACGCCGTAGTCGACGAGCTCGAAGATCGGGGCCTCGGCGTCCTTGTTGATGGCCACGATGGTCTTCGAGGTCTGCATGCCGGCCCGGTGCTGGATCGCGCCGGAGATGCCGGTGGCGATGTACAGCTGCGGGGAGACCGACTTGCCGGTCTGGCCGACCTGGTTGGTGTGCGGGTACCAGCCGGCGTCGACGGCGGCGCGCGAGGCACCGACGGCCGCACCGAGGGAGTCGGCGAGGGCCTCGATGATGCCGAAGTTCTCGGCACCGTTGACGCCGCGGCCGCCGGAGACCACGATCGCGGCCTCGGTCAGCTCCGGGCGGCCGGTCGACTCGCGCGGGGTGCGCGAGGTGACCTTGGTGCCGGTGGCCAGGGCGCCGAAGGTGACGGCGAGCGCCTCGACGGCGCCGGCGGCCGGGGCGGCCTCGACCGGGGCCGAGTTCGGCTTGACGGTGATGACCGGGGTGCCCTTGGACACGCGGGACTTGGTGGTGAAGGACGCGGCGAACGCGGACTGCGTCGCGACCGGACCCTCGTCACCGGCCTCCAGGTCCACGGCGTCGGTGATGATGCCGGAGCCGATGCGGACGGCGAGGCGGGCCGCGATCTCCTTGCCCTCGGCGGAGGACGGGACGAGAACGGCGACCGGGGAGACCGCCGCGTGGGCGGCCTGCAGCGCGTCCACCTTCGGTACGACGAGGTACTCGGCGAACTCGGGGGCGTCGGCGGTCAGGACCTTGACCGCACCGTGCTCGGCGAGCACGGCGGCGGTGTTCTCGGCACCGGCGCCGAGGGCGACGGCGACGGGCTCGCCGATGCGGCGGGCCAGGGTCAGCAGCTCGAGGGTGGGCTTGCGGACGGCGCCGTCCACGTGGTCGACGTAGACGAGGACTTCAGCCATGGGGATGCTCCTGCGAATGCGAAGTAGTCAGGGGGCGGTGTGGGAATTGCTGGCTGAAGCTCTTAGATGAACTTCTGGCCGGCCAGGAACTCGGCCAGCTGCTTGCCGCCCTCGCCCTCGTCCTTGACGATCGTGCCGGCGGTGCGCGCCGGACGCTGCGCCGCGGAGTCCACCGCGGTCCAGGCGCCCTCCAGGCCGACCTCGTCCGCCTCGATGTCGAGGTCGGACAGGTCCCAGGACTCCACCGGCTTCTTCTTGGCGGCCATGATGCCCTTGAAGGACGGGTAGCGGGCCTCGCCCGACTGGTCCGTCACGGAGACGACCGCCGGGAGGGAGGCCTCGAGCTGCTCGCTCGCGGTGTCGCCGTCGCGGCGGCCCGTGACGGTGCCGTCCTCGACGCTGACCTCGGAGAGCAGGGTCACCTGCGGGACGCCCAGGCGCTCGGCCAGCAGGGCCGGGAGGACGCCCATGGTGCCGTCGGTCGACGCCATGCCCGTGATGACCAGGTCGTAGCCGGCCTTCTCGATGGCCTTGGCCAGCACCAGGGAGGTGCCGATCACGTCGGTGCCGTGCAGGTCGTCGTCCTCGACGTGGACGGCCTTGTCGGCGCCCATGGACAGCGCCTTGCGCAGGGCGTCCTTGGCGTCCTCCGGGCCCACCGTCAGGACGGTGATCTCGGCGTCGTCGGCGTCCTCGGCGATCTGCAGCGCCTGCTCGACGGCGTACTCGTCGAGCTCCGACAGCAGACCGTCGACGTCGTCGCGGTCCACCGTCAGGTCATCGGCGAAGTGCCGGTCGCCAGTGGCGTCGGGCACGTACTTCACACAGACAACGATCCTCAGGCTCACGCCGGCTCTCCTACCGCATCGTCTTGTTTCTGATACCGCCTTATGCAGGCAGCATAGGCGCCTTGTCGGGCGGATCCCGATCGGGGCGGCCCGCGCTCCGATCAGAATGTTACTCGCCAGTACATCGCGGGTCCTCCTCGGAGGCAAGGCCGCTGAACTGTGATCTGTCCAACGCCACCCCAACCCGCCCCAGCAGGGACGATTCAGTCACGCAGCGCGTTGAAGCGCCCCTGGTGGTACAGCAGCGGACGACCCTCTCCCACCGGATCCCCGACCACGGCCTCCGCGATGATCACCCGGTGCTCGCCGGCCGGCACCCGCGCCACCACCCGGCACACCAGCCACGCCAGTACGCCGTCCAGCAGCGGAACCCCGTGCGGGCCCCTCGACCAGCCGGTGCCCGGACCGAAACGGTCCGCTCCGCTACGGGCGAACAGCCCCGCGAGTTCCCGCTGGTGCTCGCCGAGTATGTGCACGCCGAGGTGGTCGCAGTCGCGCAGGGCGGGCCAGGTGGACGAGCCGGTGCCGGTGGTGAACGACAGCAGCGGCGGGTCGGCGGAGACCGAGTTGAGCGAGGTCGCAGTGAAGCCGACCGGCCGGTCCCCGTCGACGGACGTGATCACGGCGACGCCCGCGGCGTGCTGCCGGAAGACCGAGCGCAGCAGCTCGGGCGAGCCGGGCCGGGCGGAGGCGAACGGATCGGCGAAAGGATCGGCGGTCGGGTCCGCCGAACCGAGCCGGCCGCCCCGGTCGACCGAACCGACCGGACCGACGGGCTCCGCGGCCCCGCGCCGGGCGGCGGCCTCGGCCGGGCCGGGTTGCACCGGCAGGCCGGACTGCGGGGGCGGGCCGGGCCGCAGGGACGCGGCGATCTGGACCGACGGGGCGGACTGGATCGTGGGGGCGGACTGGGCCGTCGGGGCCGTATAGGCCGTCATCGGGGGGCCTTCCTTCTGCTGCTCTGCCGCGGGGCGGCGGGCACGAGCGCGTGGGTCATCGGGTCGGGGCGGGGTCGTTCAGTGAGCCCGACAGCGCGCACTCGCGTGACGGACGAGGTCCACGTGGACGCGCCCGTACAGGAGAAGTTCGTACCGCATGGCGCCAGCCTGGCGATCTCTGCTGTACACAGTCAAGCGTGGACGGGCAGATGCGAGGCGCGTCACGCTGTGTGCGGGCGCATGTACCGGCGCGCCGGTCACACCGCTGCGCCCAGTGCGGCGATCACGTCCGCCTTGCGCGGCATGCCCGCGGCACGCCGGACGATGCGGCCGCCCGCGTCCAGGACGAGCACGGTCGGGGTCTTCTCGATGCCGAGGGCGCGGACCAGGTCGAGGTTCCGCTCGGCGTCGATCTCGATGTGGGCGACGCCGTCGACCATGCCGGCCACCTCGGCCAGGATCCGCCGAGTGGCCCGGCAGGGCTGGCAGAAGGCGCTGGAGAACTGCACCAGGCTCGCCCGCTCCCCCGGGTCCGCGCCCAGCTGCGCGGCGTCCAGCCGGACGGCGCCCACCCCCTGCCCCGCCCCGTCCGCCCGCACTCCCGCTCCCGCCGCCGTCCCTGTCCCCGTCGCCGTCACTCTCACCGCGCCCGCATCCGCATTCGTGTCCGCATCCGTATTCGTATCCGTGCCCCAGCACGTCCGACTTCCCACGTCCGGACGTCCGGACGTCTGGGCGTCCGCCCGCCGTCACCGGTGGTGACCGCGTCCCTCATCATTGAAGTACGTTCGTACGGCGATCCGAGCACCCGCCGTACGCGCCGCATTCCCGGGATGATCCTCTGCGTGACGAGAATCTCCCCGGGGACGGGCGTCTGGGCTGGCCAGCAGCCCTGGAATACGGCACGATCCCCAGTGGCCGCGTACCTACGCAGCCGTAACTTACGGCCGGGAGAACCTCCCCAGGCAGAAAGCGGGGTCTCCCCCTCATGGCTGAGCTCGTCTACCCCCCGGTGATCGGCGCCGCGCACGCGCTGTTCCGGGCGCTGGACATCCGGATCGACATGAAGGGCTCCGAGAACATCCCGCGCAAGGGCGGAGCGGTCCTGGTGTCGAACCACATCGGCTACCTGGACTTCATCTTCGCCGGCCTGACGGCCCGGCCGCAGAAGCGACTGGTGCGGTTCATGGCGAAGGAATCGGTGTTCCGCCACAAGGTGTCGGGTCCGCTGATGCGCGCCATGAAGCACATCCCGGTGGACCGGGCGCAGGGTGAGACCGCCTACCAGCACGCCCTCGACTCGCTGCGCTCCGGCGAGATCATCGGGGTGTTCCCGGAGGCGACGATCTCCCAGTCGTTCGCGCTCAAGAGCTTCAAGTCCGGTGCGGCGCGCATGGCGCAGGAGGCCGGGGTCCCGCTGATCCCCGTGGCCCTGTGGGGTACGCAGCGGCTGTGGACCAAGGGCAGGCCGCGCGACCTGAAGCGCAGCCACATCCCGGTGACGCTGCGGGTGGGCGAGCCGATCGAGGCGCCGACCGACCAGTACGCCGGGGCGATCACGCGGCGGCTGCGGGGGCGGGTGCAGGAGCTGCTCGACGCCGCGCAGCGCGCCTACCCGGTGTCCCAGAAGGACGCCGAGGGTGCCTGGTGGCAGCCGGCGCACCTGGGTGGCTCGGCGCCGACGCCGGCCCAGGTCAAGGAAGCGGGCTGATCCGGCACCACCGGGTCGGGTGAAATCTCGGGCCCGTGCGGCCCCGCCCCGTGGCGGAACCGCACGGGCTTTCGCATGCCCTCCGGCGTCGGCCGCTACCGCCGGCGCTACCGCCCGGCGCCGGAGGCCTCCGCCTCCGCGCGCCTGCGGCGGCGGTGGGCGGCGACGCGTTCGCGGGTGGCGCAGGTGCCGGCGCAGTAGCGGCGGGCGCTGCCGGGGCCGCCGGCGAGGAAGAGCCGGCCGCAGCCCGCGGCGGCGCAGGCGCCCCAGGCGATCCGGCCGTGCTCGGTGAGCAGTTGGGCGAGGGCCAGGGCGCCGGACGCCAGGAACCATTCGCCCCAGCCGGCCGCGTCGCCCCGGTCCACGTGCAGGTGCCAGGGGTGGCCGTCGTGCCGGGTCAGGCGGGGTCGGGTGGCGTACTGCGCGAACAGGGCGTTGAGGGCTTCCGCCGCGCGGTCCTCGTCCGGCTCGGCCAGGACCTCCGCCATCCGCCGGGCGGCGGCGCGCAGGTCGTCGGCGTCCTCCTCGGTGAAGGCCGCGGGCGTGAGGTCGGCGGGGTGCTCCCCGTGCCGGGCGAGCAGCGTGGTGAGGCCGTCCCGCGGGAGGCCGGGGTCGGCGCGGACCGCCTCGGCGAGGTCGAGGAGCCTGCGGGCGGCCGAGAAGCGCTGGCCGGAGTCGGTCATGCCCGCGTCCTTTCGCCGTGCATCCATCTCGCGTAACGTCTTGTGCATCTATGACGTTACAGGACGGGGGCGGGATGGACGGGGGCGGGAAGCGCGGGTTCGGATCGGGCGGGTTCGGATCGGGCGGGTTCGGGCGGTACCTGGCGGCGGCGCTGGCCGCGCGCTTCGCCTCCGAGGGCATGGGACTGGCGGTGGTCCTGCTCGCCCTGGAGCGCACCGGGAGCGCGTCGTACGGGGCGTTCGTACTGACGGCATGGCTGGCCCCGCACGTCCTGGCCGCCCCGCTCGCCGGTGTGGCCGCGGGCCGGGCCCGGCGGCCGCGGCTCCTCCACGTCGGCGCGCTGGCCGGGTTCACGGGCGCGGTGGCGGCGCTGGCCGCACTGCTGGGCCGCGCTCCGCTGCCCGTGGTGCTCGCGGTGGCGGTGCTCGGCGGCAGCTGCGGGCCGATGGTGACGGGCGGGATGTCCAGCCTGGTCGCGGGGCTGGTCCCGGCGGGGGCCCGCCGGGACCGGGCGTACGGCTGGGACTCGACGACGTACAACGCCGCGGCGGTGCTGGCGCCGGCAGCGGTCGGCCTGACCGCGGCCGCGGGTCCGGCGGCGCCCGCGATGGGGGTGCTGGCGCTGGCCGGCGCACTCGCGGCGGCGCTGGCGGCGACGCTCCCGTTCGGCGGGAGCACCCCGGCGGGCGGTTCCCCGGCGGGCGGCCCCCTGGCGACCGCTTCCCCTGCAGGTGGTTCCCCGTCGGCGGCTCCCCCGGCACCGTCCGAGCCGAACCGTGCCGGGCTGGGAGGCGGGCTGGCGGCGCTGTGGCGGATCCGGGAGCTGCGGGCGATCACCGCGGCGACGACGCTGGCCTTCGTCGGCCTGGGGTCCCTCACCACGACCTCGGTGCTGCTGGCCGGGCGGCTCGGCAGTCCGGGCGCCGGGGGTGTGCTGATGACGGCGTTCGCGGTGGGTGCGCTGGCGGGCTCGTTGACGCTGGGCCGGCTGGCGGGGTCGGAGCCGGGGCGGCTGGCGCGCCGGGCGATGGCGGGCACCGGGCTGGCGCTGGGCGCGGCCGCGTTCTCCCCGTCCTTGGCCGTGGCGGCGGCGCTGTTCGCCGCGGCCGGGGTGTGCGACGGGCCGCTGTTGACGGCCACCCTGCGGGTCCGGGCGGACCGCGCACCGGAGGCGGTGCGGGCGCAGGTGTTCACGCTGGGGGCGGGGCTCAAGGTGACCGCGGCCTCGGCGGGCGCCGCCCTCGTGGGGCTGGCCGCCGATGTGCCGCCGCAGCTGCTGCTGTCCGCGGTGGCCGCACTGGTCCTGGCGTCGGCCCTGCTGCACCTGCTGCTGTCGCCGCGCGGGCGTGGGGCGGGCGCGCCCGCCGTCACAGGGCCTGCGGCAGGTTCCGCCACAGCTGGGGCCGGTCGGCGGAGTCCCGGAGCGCGGTGAGCACGGCCGGGTGCGGGGCGGCGTACAGCTCGGGGTAGTCGGTCTCCCCGAGTTCCGGGCGGACGGGGAAGGCGAGGCGTTCGGCGCCGAGGGAGAAGCCGGCGTCGATGCCGGGCCCGTTGCCGCGGGGGTCCTGGCGGGCCCAGGTGGCGGCGCCGGGCAGCCGGAGGGCGATCAGGCCGTGGACCAGGTGCTCCGAGCCCCCGGGGCAGGCCCCGGCTCCGCTGGAGCAGCTGTCGCTGCACTCGTGGTCGTCTGTGAGCCGCTGGTAGCAGAGGCCGGCCGGGATGCCGCGGGCCCGCAGGAGGGCGACGAGGGCGTGGGATTTGGCGTGACAGATGCCGTTGCGGGTGGCGAGCACGTCGGAGGCGCGCCAGGAGACGCGGTCGTCACCGGAGTCGGCGGAGTGCGGGATGGTGTCGCGGACGAAGGCGTAGGCCGCCCCGGCGTATGAACATGCGTCACCGGTGGCGGTCCAGAGGGCCTCGGCGGTCTCCTGAACCAGCGGGTGGTCATGGTCGATGGCCTCGTCCGCAGCCAAGTACGCGGCCGGGTCGGGGTGGTTCGGGATCGGCTGCACGGTTCGGAGCATAGGTGTGCCCCCGACCGCAGTTCAATGGAATTGCGATCGAGGGCATACCTATTCGCCTTAGCGGGCCATCTCTTCCTTCAACGCCTGGAGGAAGCCGTCGACGTCCTCCTCGGTGGTGTCGAAGCCGCACATCCAGCGGACGTGGCCGGCGGCCTCGTCCCAGAAGTAGAAGCGGTAGCGCTGCTGCAGCCGCCGCGACACCTCGTGCGGGAGCTTGGCGAAGACCGCGTTGGCCTGGACCGGGTAGAGGATCTCCACCCCGTCGGTCTCGCGGACGCCGGCGGCCAGCCGCCGGGCCATCGCGTTGGCCTGGCGGGCGTTGCGCAGCCACAGGTCCTTGGCGAGCAGCGCCTCCAGCTGGACGGAGACGAAGCGCATCTTCGACGCGAGCTGCATCGACATCTTGCGGATGTGCTTCATCTGCCGGACCGCGTCCGGGTTGACCACGACCACGGCCTCGCCGAACATCATGCCGTTCTTGGTGCCGCCGTACGAGAGCACGTCGACGCCCACGGTGTTCGTGAACGTGCGCATCGGCACGTCGAGCGAGGCCGCCGCGTTGGCTATGCGGGCGCCGTCGAGGTGGACCTTCATGCCGAGCCCGTGGGCGTGCTCGCAGATCGCCCGGATCTCGTCCGGGGTGTAGACCGTGCCCAGCTCGGTGTTCTGGGTGATCGACACGACCTGCGGCATCGCCCGGTGCTCGTCCTCGAAGCCCCAGGCCTCCTGGTCGATGAGCTCGGGGGTGAGCTTGCCGTCCGGGGTGGGGACGGCCAGCAGCTTGAGGCCGGCCATCCGCTCCGGTGCGCCGCCCTCGTCCACGTTGATGTGGGCGGACTTGGCGCAGATCACGGCGCCCCAGCGGTCGGTCATGGCCTGCAGGGCCGTGACGTTCGCGCCGGTGCCGTTGAAGACCGGGAAGGCCTCCGCGTACGGACCGAAGTGGCTGCGGATGATCTTCTGCAGGTGCTCGGTGTACTCGTCCTCGCCGTAGGCGACCTGGTGGCCGCCGTTGGCCAGGGCAAGGGCCTCCAGGATCTCCGGGTGGACCCCCGCGTAGTTGTCGCTCGCGAAACCGCGTACCGCCGGATCGTGGTGGCGGCGGGCATCGGTCTTCACGGTTGCGGAGTGAGCCACAGACGCTGTCCGTTCACATCGATGGCGGGCCGCTCCCACACGCCGGCGATGGCCTCGGCCAGCTCCTTGACGTCGGTGAAGCCCGCGAACTTCGCATTGGGGCGCTCCGCGCGCATCGCGTCGTGCACCAGTGCCTTGATCACCAGGATCGCAGCTGCGGCGCCCGGGCCCTCCTCGCCCCCCGCCTTGCGGAAGGAATCGGCCATGGCGAGCGTCCAGGCCTCGGCGGCCGCCTTGCCGGCGTTGTACGCGGCGTTGTTGGCGACGGGCTTGTGCGCGCCGGACTGGCTGACCAGGACGTAGCGGCCCCGGTCGCTGCGCAGCAGGGCGTCGTGGAAGGCGATCGACGTGTGCTGGACGGTGCGGATGAGGAGCTTCTCCAGGAAGTCCCAGTCCCCGAGGTCGGTCTCGGTGAAGGATGTGCTGCCGCGCCAGCCGCCGACGAGGTGGACGAGGCCGTCCACGCGCCCGAACTCCTTCTCGGTGCGCGCGGCCCAGTCCTTGGTCGCTTCGAGGTCGAGCAGGTCCACGGTGTCACCGGTGACGGTGGCGCCGCCGTGGGCGTAGCGGGCCGCGTCCACCGCCTCGGCCAGGCGTGCCGGGTCGGCGTCGGACGCGACGACCACGGCACCGGCCTCGGCGAGGCGGAGCAGGGCCGCGTGTCCGGCGGGCCCGCCGGCGCCGGCCACGGCGACGACGGCTCCCTTCAGGCTGCCGTTGGCGTTCCCGGTGTCGTTTCCGCTGTTCATCTGTGCAGCCTCCAGTGGGCGAGTGCTCACGCGGCGGCCCGCTCGGCCGTGTCGGACTTCGGGGCGGTGATGCCCTTGCAGGAGGCGATCACGCTCTTGAGCTTCTTGGCGAGCGCCTCATAGAACATGCTGAGCGGAAACTCGTCGGGAAGCACGTCGTCGACGAGCTTGCGCGGCGGCTGCGTCAGGTCCAGGGCGTCGGGGCCCTTCGCCCACTTGGAGCCCGGGTGCGGGGCGAGGTAGGTGGAGACCAGTTCGTAGGCCTTGAACCAGTGCACCAGCTTCGGGCGGTCGATGCCGGCCCGGTAGAGGTCCTCGATCTCGGCGCACAGCTGGTTGGTGACCTGCGGGGCGCGCATCCAGTCGATCTTCAGCTTGTTGTCCGTCCAGCGCACGACGTCGTGCTTGTGGAGGTACGCGAAGAGGAGCTGGCCGCCGAGGCCGTCGTAGTTGCGGGTGCGGTCGCCGGACACCGGGAAGCGGAACATCCGGTCGAAGAGGACGGCGTACTGCACGTCACGGCCGTGCTCGTTGCCCTCGGACTCCAGCTTCACGGCCTCCTTGAAGGCGGTGAGGTCGCAGCGCAGCTCCTCCAGGCCGTACATCCAGAACGGCTGGCGCTGCTTGATCATGAAGGGGTCGAACGGCAGGTCGCCGTGGCTGTGGGTGCGGTCGTGGACCATGTCCCACAGGACGAAGGCCTTCTCGCAGCGCTCCTGGTCCTCGACCATGCGGGCGATGTCCTCGGGCAGCTCGATGCCGAGGATGTCGACGGCGGCCTCGGTCACCTTGCGGTAGCGGGCGGCCTCGCGGTCGCAGAAGATACCGCCCCAGGTGAAGCGCTCGGGGGCCTCGCGGACGGCGATGGTCTCCGGGAAGAGCACCGCGGAGTGGGTGTCGTAGCCCGGGGTGAAGTCCTCGAAGGTGATGCCGAGGAACAGCGGGTTGTCGTAGCGGGTGCGCTCCAGCTCGGAGAGCCACTCCGGCCAGACCATCTTCAGGACGACGGCCTCGAAGTTGCGGTCGAGGTTGCCGTTCTGCGTGTACATGGGGAAGACGACCAGGTGCTGGAGGCCGTCGGCGCGCTGGGCGGCCGGGTGGAAGGCCATCAGCGAGTCGAGGAAGTCCGGCACGCCGAAGCCGTCCGCGACCCACTTGCGCAGGTCGGCGACGAGCGCCTTGTGGTAGTCGGTGGCGTGCGGCAGGAGCGGCGAGAGCTGCTCGACGGCGGCGGCCACGCGCTCGACGGCGGCCTCGACCTGCCCGGCGGAGGGCGCGCCCTCGGCCTCGAAGTCGATCGAGCCGTCCTTGGACTGCCAGGGGCGGATCTCCTCCACGGCGGCCTTGAGCTCGGGCCACGCCGGGTGGTCGACCACCCGCGCATCGGCGGTTATCGCGGCCCCGCCGGTACCCGGCACAAGAGTTTCCGTCATGTCACTTCCTCCACAGGAGAACCTCACGTAATGACAGCGTATGCATGTGAGGGTGTCCCGCTCAAGAGGTAGTCCAGGAAATTATTCGGCTGTACCCCTATCGAAACCGCAATTCTTCCCGCCGTCCACCGTTCGGGCGGGTGCTTCGCCGTCTTGTCAAGGCCCCCGGAGGCGCGCCCACGCACGGGTGACGCGGTACGGGCCGCGGGCCGGACAGCGGGGCCCGGGACCCTGGCGGGAACCGGCCGCCGGGCGGATCCGGGGCCCTGCACGGGCGGTCCCATCGCGTCCGGGGCGCACTAGCATGCGTCCTCACCGCGCGCGGCCGGGCAGGGACGCCGCGACCGCGCGGGGAGCCGCCGTCGACGGAAGCGAGAGAACCTTGACTTTCCTCACCATCGGTCATCGCGGGGTCATGGGTGTCGAGCCGGAGAACACCCTGCGGTCGTTCCTCCGCGCGGAACGGACCGGCATGGACGCGATCGCACTGGACCTACGCCTGAGCAAGGACGGTGTCCTGGTCGTCCTGCACGACGCGGAGGTCGACCGGACCACCGACGGCTCGGGCGCCGTCGCCGACCTGACCCTGGACGAGCTGCGCGGCCTGGACGCCGGCCAGGGCGAGCGCGTTCCGGTCTTCGAGGAGGTCCTGGACGCCGTGCGGACGCCGTTGCAGGTGGCGGTCCAGGACGGGCCGGCGGCCGTGGCACTGGCCGGCCTGGTCGCGGGGCGGGACCTGGCCGCGCGGGTGGAGGTGGCCTCCTTCCACGACGCGGTGCTCGCCGAGGCGGCCCGGCTCGCGCCCGGCGTGCGGACCGTCCTCCAGTCGGACCTGGGCGGGGACGCGGCCGAGGACGTCGTGGACCGGGCGCGGGCCGCGGGGGCGCGGACGCTCGCGCTGAACCTGCGCCGGCTCACCCTGGACACGGTGGTCGCGGCGCACCGCGCGGGGCTGCGGGTGACGGGCTGGACGGTCAACTCGCTGGAGCACCTGCGGCTGGCGCGGGCGCTCGAACTGGACGGGGTGGCCACCGACTTCCCCGAGATCCGCAGCACGGGCCGGTTCACGGCCTGACGGGTCCCGCTGCGGAGGCGTCCCGGCGGGTGGCCGGTTCCCACCGGCCCTCGACTCACACCGGGCCCTGGGCTCCCACCGGCCCTCGACTCCGACCGGCCCTGGACTCCTACAGGCCCTTGACCAGGAGTTCGAAGGCCAGGTCGTCGCGGAGCGGGACGCCGAAGCGCTCGTCGCCGTAGGGGAAGGGGCTCAGCTCGCCGGTGCGGCGGTAACCGCGGCGCACGTAGTAGGCGATGAGCTCCTCCCGGACGTTCACGACCGTCATCCGCATCTCCCGGGCGCCCCAGGTCTCCCGGGCCCGGCGCTCCGCCTCGGCGAGGACCTCCTTGCCGAGGCCGCCGCCCTGGAGCCCCGGGCGGACGGCGAACATACCGAAGTACACGTAGTCCCCGCGGTGTTCGAGCTGGCAGCAGGCGACGATCTCGCCCGCGCGCTCGACGACGAGCAGGATGCCGTCGGGGGTGTCGATGACGGCCCGCACCCCGTCCGGGTCGGTGCGCTGCCCCTCCAGGTAGTCCGCCTCCGTGGTCCAGCCGGCCCGGCTGGCGTCCCCGCGGTACGCCGACTCGACGAGCTCGACGAGGGCCGGCACGTCCGCCTCGACGGCGGTACGGAATTCCAGTGCGGCGGGCTGGGCGGTGATCGACATCGGGGCTCCGTTCTGCTGTGCGCTCAGCGGCATATGACATGCCCGGTGCTGCACGGACAGCCTAACGCGGCCCTGCGTGCGGGCCCGTGGGCCGGGGCATCTGTTCACCGTGACGCCGTCGAACCGGGGGGTTCCCGCCGTGCACGGTCCCGCGATGTCCTCTTGGTCCGCTCCCGCCGCCCTCCCCGCCTGGCTGCTCGTCCTGCTGTGCGCGGTGAGCGGTGCGTACTGCCTGGGGCGCGCGCGCAGAGCGGGCCGGCGGGCGCGCGGCGCGGCGGCGGGCGAGGCGCTGATGGGTCTCGGGACGGCGGCGATGGCCGCGCCGCCGGGCATCGGGCCGTGGGGGCCGGAGGTGCTGCTGGCGGTCTTCTGCGGGGCCGCGGTGCACGCGCTGTGGCTGCTGCGGGAGGGCCTGCACCACGCCCACCACCTGATCGGTTCGCTGGCGATGGCCTACATGGCGCTGACGATGGCCTCGGGCCACGGGACGGGGGCGGCGGTCTGGGCGGGCCGGCCGCTCGTCACCGCCCTGCTCCTCGTCTACTTCGCGGGGTACGTCCTGTTGGGCGGGGCGCGGCTGGTGGCGGCGGGGCCGGCGGCTCCTGCGGCGGGCGCCGCGGGCGTGCCGGCGGTGCGCGGGGACGGGGACGCGGCGGGGTCGGCGGAGTTGGCGCGGGCCTGTCGACTCGCCATGGGAATGGGGATGTTGGCGATGCTGCTCGGGATGTGACCGACCGTCGGAAGGCTCCGGGAGGGGTCGGCCGGCGCCCTGCGGGGTGCCGGGAAACGTGTCCTGCGTCACCAATGGCGCGAGTGCGTACCCGAGGGTAGTCCGGCGCTCATAGGCTGGCGGACATGATGGTCCCCGCCGTTCTCCTGTTGCTCGGCGCCGTGACCGCGGTGCTCGCCCCCCGGCTGCTGGCCAGCGCCGAATGGCCCGAGCGCGAACCCGTCGTCGCCCTGTGGGTGTGGCAGTGCGTGGTGGGTGCGGTCCTGCTGTGCTTCGCCCTGTCGATGCTGCTCAGTGCGGCCGCCGCCTGGCACGCGGTACGGGGCCGGCTCTTCGCGGCCGCCCCGCACGGGGTGGTCGACGCGTACGCCCTGGGCCCGACCGGCGGCCCGTGGGCCGTCGGCACCGCACTGCTGCTGGCGGGCGGCGGGCTGTGGAGCGGGGTCCGGCTGGCCCGGGAGGTGCTGCGGGCGCGGGCCGGGCGGCGGGCGCGGGGCGCCGAACTGCTGGTGCGGGCGCCGCTGCTGCCCGGGGAGGACCCGGGCGGGGCACGGCTCGTGGTGCTGGAAGGGCCGCGGCCGGAGGCGTGGTGGCTGCCGGGGGCGGCGCCGCAGCTGGTGGTGACCACGGCCGCGCTCGGCCGGCTGAAGGGCAGCCAGCTGGATGCCGTGCTGGCCCACGAGCAGGGGCACGCGGCGGCCCGCCACGACTGGCTGTTGCACTGCTCGCGGGCGCTGGCCGGCGGCTTCCCTCAGGTACCGGTGTTCGCGGCGTTCGAGGCGGAGATCGTCCGGCTGGTCGAACTGGCCGCGGACGACGTCGCCTCGCGCCGCTACGGGCGGCTGACCATCGCCCTCGCGCTGGTCGGGCTCAACGAGGACCGGGGGGTCTTCGGGCCCTCCCCCGCGCCGCAGCCGCACGTACCGGAACGGGTGCGGAGGCTGCTGTCGGCGACGCCGCGGATGTCGCCGGGCCGCCGGCTGCGGCTGACGGCACTGGCCACGCTGGTGCCGGCGGTCCCGCTGCTGGTGGCCTTCGTCCCCGGACTGAGCGCGCTCACCTGAACGCCGTCCGGAGTACGGCGGGCGGGGGTGCGACCCGCAGCGCGCCTCCCGTGGGCGGCGGTGCCGCGGACCGGGAGGGTGCAAGGATCTTCCGCATGCGAAGCGGGCGGGTGTGGCGGGTGGGAATCGGCTGCGCGGTGCTCGCGGCCCTGCTGACGGTGCTGGTCGTGATCCGGTGGCAGCCGCTGCTGCGCCTCGACGCGCTGGTCGCGCGGGACCTGCACACGATCGCCGTGGCCCGTCCGGGGGTGACCGGCGTCGTGCGGGTGTTCAGCGACTGGGTCTGGGACCCCTGGACGATGCGCGCCCTGGCGGCCCTCGCCTGCGTGTGGCTGTGGCTTCGGGCCGACCGGCGGCGCGCCGTGCGGGTGGCCGGGGTCACGGTGGCCGCGGCGGCGGTGTCGCAGGGGATGAAGGAGGCGGTGGGCCGGGACCGGCCGTTGTGGCCGGACCCGGTGGACGCGGCGCATTTCGCGGCCTTCCCTTCCGGACACGCCATGACGGCGGCGGCGGTGTGCGGGATGCTGCTGTGGCTGCTGCCCCCGTCCGCCCCACGGGCCTCGGTGCGCGCGGCCTGGGTGCTGGCCGCCGTCTCGGTGCTGGGGGTCGGCTTCACCCGGGTCTACCTGGGCGTGCACTGGCCCTCGGACGTGCTGGCCGGCTGGCTGATGGGCGCGGCCCTGGCGGCGTTGGCGATCGGTTGGCCGGGGCGGCGGAGGCGGCCGGAAGACGCCGCGGGGTGAGACGAGGGCGTGCCTGCCCTGCGCGATCCCCCGCGTCGCGCAGAGCAGCCCCTCCCGTGCGCTGAGTATATTGGCTGGAAGCCAGTCAACGCAGGAGTAAGCATGTCCCCGCGCAGCGCATCGGTCAATGAAGAATTGCGCAGACGTTCCCGGGAGCGGCTGCTCCAGGCCACGGTCGATCTGGTGGCCGAGCGGGGCTACGAGGCCACGACCCTCGGCGACATCGCCGACCGCGCCGGCACCGCCCGCGGCCTGGTCTCCTACTACTTCCCGGGCAAGCGGCAACTGCTCCAGTCGGCGGTGCACCGGCTGATGCACCGCACCCTGGAGACGGCCCTGGAGCGGGAGCCGCGCACCGCCGACGGCCGTGAGCGGCTGGCCCGTGCCATCGACGCGGTACTGGGGCTGGCGCGGGACGAACCGCTGCTGATGCGGACGCACATGGCGGGCATCCTGCAGGCCGAGGGGTTCGTGCAGTGCCCGGAGCAGCAGCGGTTGGCCGCCCTGCTGCGGGACACCGTGGCGCGGTACGGGTCGGCGGACGTCGACGCCGACTACCCGTTGCTGCGGGCGCTGCTGATGGGTGCGGTGGTGGCGGTGCTGCTGCCGGGTGCGCCGATGCCGTCGGCGCGGCTGCGGGCCGAGTTGTTCCAGCGCTACGGGCTGGACTGGGAGCTGGGCGTTCCGCCGCAGGCCGACCCGCCGGAGGGCGGGGTCCGGCTCGCTCCGGTGTGAGCCGCCCGGGGCCGCTGCGGCCCCGGGCGGCTAGGGCGCCGCGGCCGGCGCGGGGGTTCCGGGCCGGCGGGTGGGGATCCGCGGGGTGAAGAAGAGGGCCAGCACGGTGGTGACGCCGAGGACGGCGAGGGCGGCCCGCAGTCCGTCGAGCCGGGCGGTGGTGTTCGCGTCCATCGCGGCCTTGGTCACCTCGGGGCTGGTGCCGGCTTCTTCCAGGGCGCTCTCCAGCTGTGCGTCCGAGAGGAAGGGCGCGCCGCTTTCGAGCTGGACGACGGCCTGTTCGGCGACCTGGTCCGGGACGGCCGGGTTCGCCGCGACGGCGGTCAGGAACGAGCTCGTGAGCGCGGCGATCAGGATCGCGCCGGCGAGGGCCGTGCCGAGGGAGGAGCCGAGGTTGGTGACGGCGTTCTGCACCCCGCCGACCTCCGCGGCCTCCTCGTCCGGCACCGCGGAGACGGTGATCGCGCCGAGCTGGGACGCGAGTGCCCCGACGCCGAGCCCGATGAGCAGCAGCGGCACCGTCACCACCTCGGCGCCCGCGTCCTCGTCGAGGGCGAAGAGGAGCACGACCGCCCCGGCCAGCAGGGCCACCAGGCCCCAGGCGACCACCCGGCGCGGCGAGGCCCGGGGAGCCAGCCGGGGGATCAGGGCGGCCGCGGCGAGCAGGGACAGGGAGAGCGGCAGGAGCCGGGCGCCGGTCGCGAGGGCGGACAGGCCGAGCGCGACGGACAGGTAGAGCGGGACGACGAAGAACACGCCCATCTGTACGAAGTACTGGAAGAAGAACATCGTCAGGCCGCCGGTGAGCTGGCGGTTCTCCAGCAGCCCGGGCTGGAGGAGCGGGTCCCCGCCGTGCCGGACGAGCCGGGCCTCCCAGTGCAGGAAGATCCGGACGAGGAGCAGGCCGGCCAGCATGAGCCAGGCGGTCAGGGAGATGCCCAGCCAGGAGGGCGCGTCGGGTTTTGGAGCGAACCACCCCCAGGTGCTGGACCGCAGGACGCCGTAGACGAAGGTGCCGAGGCCGAGGGCGGACAGGACCGCGCCGACGAGGTCGATGCGGGCCCGGGACTCGGTCGGGGCGTCGGCGAAGCGGCGGGCGAAGAAGAGGATGACGAGGACGAGGACGACCTCGCCGGCGAAGACCCAGCGCCAGGAGAAGTACGTGGTCGCGAGCCCGCCGACGAGCGGCCCGACGGCGATCGCGACGGCGCCGGCGGCGGCGACGAGCCCGTAGGCGGCGGGCCGGCGCTCGGGGGCGAAGTTGCCGGCGACCAGGGCGACGATCGCGGGCAGGATCAGCGCGGCGCCGACGCCCTCGAGGAGCGACCAGCCCAGCAGGAGGACGGTGAGGTTGGGGGCGAGGGCGGTCGTCAGGGATCCGCAGCCGTAGATGGCGCAGCCGATCATGAAGGCCCGCTTGCGGCCGATGAGGACGCCGACCTTGCCGCCGGGGATCATGCACATGGCCATCACCAGGGTGTAGGCGGTGATCGCCCCCTGGATCCCCGTCACGGTGGTGCCCACGTCCTCGGCCACCGACGCGATCGAGACGTTCATGACCGAGCTGTCCAGCGCCATCAGGAACTGTCCCGACGCGAAGGTCAGCAGCACGACCCCCGACTTCGCCGCACTCCCCGGGACCTCGGTGCTGGATGCCATGGGCGCATCCTGCCCGCAGCCCGCCGGGGCGGGCCTTGCGACCCGCCCCGGTGTCAGCCGGTTGGCGTCAGGGGTACGTCAGCGGTACTCGGGCTGTGTCTGGACGTTCAGCCGGTCCAGCCGGACCCACTTGGCGCTCTCGGTGCGCCAGTCGTCGATCCGGAGCACGTCGAGGCCCTTGACGATGTCGTTCGAGTAGATGTGGCCGTTGTAGTAGTACGCCGACCAGGAGCCGCCGATCGGCAGGGAGCCGGGGCCGAGCGGGCCGCGCTCGAAGTAGCCGATCTCCTGGGGACGGGACGAGTCGGTGAAGTCCCAGACGGAGACGCCGCCCTGGTACCAGGCCTGGACCATGATGTCGCGGCCGAACGCCGGGACCAGGGAGCCGTTGTGGGCGACGCAGTTCTCGGTGTCGGCCTGGTGGCGCGGGATCTTGAAGTAGCTGCGGAAGACGAGCTTGCGCTGGTCCCCGCGGCCGGTGATGTCGTAGATGCCGTCGGCCCCGCGGTTCGGGCCGGTGGCCTCGTTGCAGGTGGCGCCGCCGCCACCGCCGAGCTCGTCGGTGAACACCACCTTGTCGGCGTCCTGGTTGAAGGTCGCCGAGTGCCAGAACGCGAAGTTCACGTTGTCCTGCACCCGGTCGATGACCCGCGGTCGCTCGGGGTCGGCGATGTCGAAGAGGATGCCGTCGCCCATGCAGGCGCCCGCGGCCAGCTTCTTCGAGGGCAGCACGGTGATGTCGTGGCAGCCGGTGGTCTTGGAGACTCCGGGGTTGGTGGGCGCGCCCGGGTTGCCGCCGTCCGGGAAGAGGACGGGGAAGGCGACGACGGCCGCCTGGGTCGGGTCCCTGCGCGGGACCTTGATCACGGAGATGCCGTCGTGCGGGGGCTGGCAGTCCGGGAAGGCCTCGTTCGGCGAGTACGAGGCGACGTAGACGTAGACGTCCGGGCCGCTCGGCACCAGCGTGTGGGTGTGCGAACCGCACGCGGTCTCGACGGACTTGACGTACTTCGGGTGCTTCTTGTCCTTGATGTCGAAGATCTTGATGCCCTCCCAGGAGGACTTCTCCGTGGCGGGCTGCGACACGCTGTTGCAGGAGTCGTCGCTGCGGGAGGAGTCGGTGGAGAGGAAGAGCAGGTCGCCGTGGACCGAGACGTCGTTCTGGCCGCCGGGGCAGAGCACCGTGCTGACGGTCTTCGGGGCCCTGGGGTCGGCGATGTCGTAGACGGTGAAGCCGTTGTAGTTGCCGGCGAAGGCGTACCGGCCCTGGAAGGCGAGGTCGGAGTTGACGGTCTCCGGGAACGAACTGGGGACGTTGGTCAGCGGCTTGATGTTGCCGCTGTGGACCACCTGGTCCTGGCCCGGGATCTCTCCGGCGGCCGGTTCGCGGCCGGTGGCGGGGGACGAACTGCGCGGGAAGTCGCCCCCGGGCAGTAACTCGCCCGGGTCGGGGGTGGCCGACGCGGGCCCGGCGGACAGGAACGCCGCGAGCAGTCCGGCCGCGACGGCGAACACCCCGGGGGCCCGCCGGCCGGCGCGCCATCTGCGGGGCAGCCCGCTGGTGTGGTTCGAGGTCACTGTGCCCTCCCATGAGGTCCGTTCGATTCCGTTCCGGGTGGGATCGGAATGAGGACCCACGCAGTATGTTCCTCACCATGGACATGGCAAAGGGGTTACCCGGTCGAATCATCCGGGCGGTCGCCGCCACGGGAGTCCTGCTCGCCCTCGCCAGCTGCCGGGGCGGCCCCGGCGGGGGCACCGAGGCCGACGGGCCCGCGGTCATCGCCCCCGGCCGGCCGGGCGAGGCGGCCCGCACCCTCTCCCCCGGCGAAGCCGCCCGGAGGCAGCCGGACGACAGCCCCAACGCGGCCGACCGCTCCTACGTGCGGCGCATGGTCGAACACCACCGGCAGGCCCTCGACATGACCGCCCTCGCCCCGCCCCGCGCCTCCGCCGACGGGGTCAGACGGCTCGCCGAACGGATCGCGGCCGCCCAGCAGCCCGAGATCGCCGTCATGCGGTCCTGGCTGGCACGGCACCCGGAACCCGGGGCGACCCCGACCGGGGGAGAACACGATCACGGCCAGGCCCAGGGCCACGGCCAGGCCCAGGGTCAGGGCCACGACCACGGCGCGATGCCCGGCATGGCCACCGAGCAGCAGATGGCGGACCTCGCCGGCGCCCGCGGCGCCGACTTCGACCGGCTCTTCCTCACCCTGATGACCGCCCACCACGAAGGCGCCCTGAAGATGGCCGGCGAGGTCCTCGCCGGCGGCAACAACCTGGCCGTGGAGGAGATGGCCAACGAGGTCGTGGCCACCCAGAGCGCCGAGATCCACCGAATGCGCGCGATGGGCTGACGCCCGCCCCGCCCGGTGCCATGCTGGAGTCCCCGCGGGAGGAGTTCCGCCGTGCTTCGTGTCGCCGTCGTCGGTTCGGGCCCGAGCGGGGTCTACGCCGCCCAGACCCTGGTCCAGCAGTGCGAGGTGCCCGGCGTGCGCGTCGACGTACTGGACCGGCTGCCGGCCCCGTACGGGCTCGTGCGGTACGGGGTGGCCCCCGACCACGAGAAGATCAAATCGTTGCAGGGCAACCTGCGCACGGTGCTGGAGGACGAGCGGATCCGCTTCCTCGGCAACGTCGAGGTCGGCGGGGCGCAGCTGCCCACCGAGCGGATGCTGGATCTCTACCACGCGGTGGTGTACTGCGTGGGCGCCGCGCGCGACCGGCTGCTCGGCATCCCCGGCGAGGAACTGGCCGGGGTGCGGTCCGCGACCGCGTTCGTGGCCTGGTACAGCGGGCACCCGGACGCCGCGGGCGAGGACTTCGACCTGGCCGGCGTCCGCTCGGCGGTGGTCGTCGGAGCGGGCAACGTGGCCGTGGACGTGACGCGGATGCTGGCCCGCGGCGAACCGGAGCTCGCGCCCACCGACATGCCGCAGCCGGCGCTCGGCGTGCTCGCGGGCAGCGGGGTGCGCTCGGTGGCGATGGTCGCCCGGCGCGGCCCCTCCCAGGGCAAGTTCACCACCAAGGAGCTGCGGGAGCTGGGCACGCTCCCCGGGGTGGCCGTCCGGGTGGACGCGGCCGAGCTGGCGATCGACCCCGCGTACGCGGGCGGCCCGGCAGCGGCCGCCGCCCTGCCCGCGGTGGCCCGGCGCAACCTGGAGGTGCTGCGCGGCTGGGCCGGGCAGGATCCCGGTCCGGAGGACGACGCGGGGCGGCGGATCGCGCTGCGGTTCCACCTGCGCCCCGTCGAGGTGCTCGGCGGCGCCGACGGGCGGGTCACCGCGATGCGGTTCGAGCGGACCGCCCCGGACGGCCGCGGCGGGGTCACCGGAACCGGCGCGTACGAGGACGTCGAAGCCCAGCTGGTGCTGCGCTCGGTCGGCTACCAGGGGGTTCCGCTGGCCGGCCTGCCGTTCGACCCGGCGACCGCCACCGTTCCGCACGCGGCGGGCCGGGTGGTGCGCGCCGGGCGGGCCTCGGTCGGGGAGTACGTGGCCGGCTGGATCAAGCGCGGCCCGACCGGGGTCATCGGCACCAACCGGCCCTGCGCGAAGGAGACGGCCTCCTCCCTGCTCCAGGACGCGGGCGCGCTGGCCCGGCGGGACCTGCCGGACGACCCGCTGGAGGCGCTGCGGGCGGCCGGGCTGCGCCCGGTGGAGTGGCCGGGGTGGCTGGCGATCGAGGCGGCCGAGGCCGCACTGGGCCGCTCGCTGGGCCGCCACTCGGTGAAGATCCCGGACTGGGCCGGCCTCCTGGGCGCGGCCGCCGTGACCGGCCCGACCGGCTGACCTCCCGGAACCGCGTGCCGCCCCGGCGGGCCCGGGGGGGGGGGGGGGGGGGGGGGGGGGGGGGGGGGGGGGGGGGGGGGGGGGGGGGGGGGGAGAAAGGGGTCAGATCCTTCCGGG